>CAYWBE010000071.1:2270-4789 GCA_964456295.1 uncultured Candidatus Nemicrothrix sp. | reverse complement strand
CTGGCCGCCGAACCCGACGTGCTGCTGCTGGACGAGCCGTCCACCGCCCTGGACGCCGGGTCCCGTCAGCGCATCCACGCCCTGCTCGCCGACCGGGACGGCGCCCCGCAGGCCACCCGGCGTCCCGCCATCCTGCTGGTCACCCACGACCCGGCCGAGGCAGCCGGCCTGGCCGACCGGGTCGTCGAACTGGCCTCCGGGCGGACCGTCCACGCCGACCGGTCGTAGGGTCGACCCCGTGGAACGCCCCGATCAGGCACTGGACCGCTTCCGCCTCGACGGCCGGGTGGTGGTGGTCACCGGCGCCAGTTCCGGGCTGGGAGAGCGGTTCGCCCGGGTCCTGGCCGGCGTGGGTGCCCGCCTGGTGCTGGCCGCCCGCCGCACCGACCGGATCGATGCCCTGGCCGCCGAACTGCCCGACGCCGTGACCGTCACCGTGGACCTGGCCGACGACGACGGGCCGGGCCACCTGGTCGACGCCACCGTGGAGCACTACGGACGGATCGACGTGCTGGTCAACAACGCCGGCATCTCGAGGGTCGTCCCCGCCGTGGACGACGACCTGGACGACTTCCGCCACGAACTGGCCGTGGACCTCGTCGCCCCCTACGAGCTGGCCCGGCGGGCCGCCCGCTGGTGGATCGACCACGACCACCCGGGCGTGGTGGTCAACCTGGGCTCCGTCCTGGGGGCCGGGTCCGGTGGCCGCCTGCGGGTGCCCGGCTATGCGGCGGCCAAGGGCGGGCTGCACAACCTGACCCGGGAGCTGGCCGTCCAGTGGGCCCGGAAGGGCATCCGGGTCAACGCCCTGGCCCCGGCGTGGTTCGAGACCGAGATGAACGCCGAAGCCATGTTCCACACCGATACGGGTCGGGCCTACGTGGAGTCCGGGACCCCCATGGGTCGGGGTGGCCTGGCCCATGAGTTGGACGGCGCCCTCCTGCTGCTGGCATCCGACGCCGGCTCCTACCTGACCGGCCACGTGCTGTACGTCGACGGCGGCTGGACCGCCGTATGAAGTCGGCCGGCGGCTGGACCGCCGTATGACGGATCCGCTCCTGACCCACGATGCACTCGGGCTGGCCGGGCTGGTGCGGTCCGGCGAGGTGTCGGCCACCGACCTGCTGGACGCCACGCTGGCCCGGATCGACCTCCTCGACGACACCCTCAACGCGGTCATCGCCCGGTTCGACGACCGGGCCCGGGCCCACGCCCGGGAGATTGACCGGGCCGTGGCGGCCGGCGACCCCGACGCCGGCCCGTTCGCCGGAGTGCCCACCTTCCTCAAGGACCTGGTCGACCTGGAGGGCACGGTCCGTACCGACGGGTCCCGGGCCATGCTCCAGCGGACCAGCGCCGCCTCGCCCGACTGGGTGACCGCCGCGGAGGCCGCCGGCCTGGTGATGGCCGGCAAGACCAACACGCCGGAGTTCGCCTCCCTGCCGGTGACCGACAACGAGGCCTTCGGCCCGACCCGCAACCCCTGGGACCCGTCGCTGTCGTGCGGGGGCTCCAGCGGTGGCTCGGCGGTCGCCGTGGCCGCCGGCTACGCGCCGCTGGTCCACGGCACCGACGGCGGCGGGTCGAACCGCATCCCGGCGTCGTGGTGCGGGGTGTTCGGCGTCAAGCCCAGCCGTCGGCGCCTGGCCTCCGGCGAGCCGGACGGCAGCCACGAGGTGTTCAAGACCCACCTGGCCCTCAGCCGTAGCGTCCGCGACGTGGCCCAGTTGTTCGTGTCCACCCAGAACCGGGCAACCGGTGGGCAGGCCAACCCGTTCCCGCTGGTGGACCGCCTCCCCGCCTTCCCGGCACCGGCCGACGGACCAGCCGACGGATCGCCCGAGGGGCCGCGGCTGCGCATCGCCCTGACGCTGGAGTGTCCGTTCGGGACCACCCCCGAACCGGCCGTACGGGCCGCCATCGAGGACACGGCCCGCCTGTGCACCGAGCTGGGCCACGAGGTGGTGCCGGTGGCCAACCCGGTCGACGGCACCGGGTTCTTCGAGGCCTACCGGGGGTTCTTCCTGGCCCGCACCGCGGGCCTCATCCCGATGCTGGAGGAGGCCAGCGGGATGCCCATCGACGAGTCGGGCCTGCTGTCGCGCTGCACCATCGACATGGCCCGGGAGGGAGCGAAGCTGCCCCCCGATGCCGTCGAGCGGGCCACGGCCACCTTCGCCCGTCTGGAGGCCACCATGGCCGGCTTCTTCGCCGACCACGACGCCTGGCTCACCCCGGTCATCAACCAGATGCCTCCCCCGGTGGGACGGCCCTCGCCGTCGGCGCCCCGCGACGGCCGCTGGTCCGAGCTGGCGCTGGCCCACCTGGCCCCCACCAACGCCATCGGTGGAGCCGCCATGTCGGTGCCGCTGTGGTGGGACCCGGACTCCGGCCTCCCGGTGGGCAGCCACTTCTCGTTCGCCCCGGGCTGCGACGAGGTGCTGTTCGGCCTGGCGGGCCAGCTTGAACAGGCCCGCCCGTGGGCCGACCGCTGGGCGCCCCTGTCAGCAGCCCGGTCA
>CAYWBE010000071.1:0-2170 GCA_964456295.1 uncultured Candidatus Nemicrothrix sp. | reverse complement strand
GTCAGCAGCCCGGTCACCAGCCCAGTCAGGGGCCCGCTCAGCCGACGGCTGAACTCGCCTGTTCGGGGCGGGGCACCATCCCGAGGGAGTCGGCCAGGAAGTCCAGCTGCAGCCGCAGCAGGTTCTCGGCCACCACCACCTGGGGCGTCATGTGGGTCACCCCCGACAGGGGCAGCACCGAATGGGGCCGACCGGCCTCCAACAGGACCCGGGACAGGGCAAGCGTGTGGGCCACCACCACGTTGTCGTCGGCCAGGCCGTGGACCATCAGCAGCGGCCGGTCCGAATGGCCGCCGTCCCCCCGGGGCGCCCAACCAGCGGGGTCACACAGGCCGCTCCGGGCGTAGTTGTCCGGCTCGGTCGCCGGATGCCCCAGGTAGCGCTCGGTGTAGTAGCTGTCGTAGAGGTGCCAGTCGGTCACCGGGGCACCGGCCACCGCGGCGTGGAACACGTCGGGCCGCCGGAGCACGGCCAGCGCCGAGAGGAACCCACCGAAGGACCAGCCCCGCATGGCCACTCGGCTCAGGTCGAGCCGTTCATCGGTGGCCGCCAACGCCTGCAGCCCGTCCACCTGGTCGTCCAGCACCGGGCCGGCCAGGTCGCCCCACACCGCCCGGTCCCAGGCCGGTCCACGGCCCGGCGTCCCCCGGCCGTCCACCACGACCACGGCGAAGCCCCGGTCGGCGAACCACTGTGAGGTGAGGAACTCGCCGCGGACCCGTCGGACCCGTTGGTGCTGTGGCCCGCCGTAGGGGTCCAGGAGCACCGGCAGCGGCGCCCCGTCGTGGCCGTCGGGCACCAGCACGGCGGCCCGCAGGTCGCGGTCCCCGACCACGTGGAAGTCGGGTGCGGCATGCACCAGCGGCGCCTCGGCGTGGCTGGCCAGCACGTGGCCCGCCGGGAGGACGGTGGCCGACGAGCCGGTCAGGTCGGCCACCGACACCACGGTGAGACCGCCGCCCACCGCGGCGGACCGTACGCCGCCCCCGCCCGAGACCAGTTCCCAGTCGGCTCCGGAGCCGCTCCCGGTCCCGCTCCCAGACCCGGCCGAGGCCCCATCCAGCGGCCCCTCCGGGAACAACCTGATCCCGACCACCTCGACGTCCACCGGGTCGGTCGATGCCTGCACCAGCACCCGCTCCCCGTCGGGACCGCGGTCCACCCCGAGGATGGCCCGCACCTGCATGCCGTCGGGCGACAGGGCCATCCCGTCACACAGCAGTCGGTTGTCCCCTTCATGGGGCTCGATGGTCAGGAGCCGGCCACCGACCTGGAGCGGCGATCCGGCGAACAGGTCGACCCAGTGCCCGTCGGTGATGCGGTGGCGTTCGGTCACCACCCCGGTGGACGGATCCACCTCGAGGACGGCCAGGGTCCGGTGGTCGCGCGTCTGGGCCACCACCATGGGCCAACCGTCGGTCGGCCATCCGACGTCGACCAGGTACTCGTAGGTGCCCCCGTCCGACCAGTCCACGGTGACGGCCACCCCGGCCGGGTCGTCAGCCCACGGGTCGACCAGTGACAGGCCCACCGTGGCGTTGTCCGTGCCCACCGCCGGATAGCGGACCGGACGGGGCGGTGCCCCCGGGTCGACCGGCGACGAGATCCACCACTCGGCCACCGGCGCGGTGTCCACCCGGTTGACCAGCAGCCGACGACCGTCGGGCGTCCACCAGTGCCCCCGGTTGCGGCCCATCTCCTCGGCGGCCAGGAAGTCAGCCGAGCCCCACGAGACGGTGGGCGAGGCGCCGCCGATGACCCGGCGGTCCCCTCCGGCCCCGGTGAGCCGCAGGCTCGGACCGGACACGTAGGCCACCTCGGTCCCGTCGGGGCTGAGCCGCGGGTCGAAGGCGGCCCCGGTGGACGGGAGCTCGACGACCCGGTCCGGCCCGCCACCAGGGGTCCCGTCGGGCCCCATCACCTCGGCCAGGTACACCCGGCCGTCCAGCACGAAGCAGGCCCGCGAGCAGTCGGCCAGGGCGTCGAAGGCCACGATGCCCGAACCGGACTCGCGGACCCGTTCCCGACGGGCCAGTTCGGCGGCCGGCACACCGTCGCCCTCAGGCCCGGCCAGGTCGGGATCCCGGGGGTCGGCCACCAACCGTTCGACCCCGGTGGTCGGGTCCAGGCACCAGAGCGCGTTGACCGGGTCGTCCCCGGCCGCCGACCG
>CAYWBE010000070.1:0-8694 GCA_964456295.1 uncultured Candidatus Nemicrothrix sp. | reverse complement strand
ATCGTTCTCGCCCACTATGGCCGCCCGGAAGGCCACGCCGTCGTCGACCAGCCGGATCAGGGCATCCAGCACCGCCCCCGGGTTCTTGTCGTGGTCCCAGCGCTGGTTCCACAGCACCAGCGGTCCTGCGGGGTCACACTCACCGGGGTCGACCGGCCGAGTGGCAAAATCTGCAAGGTCAACACCGACGGGCACCACGTGGCACCGGCTGGCCACCTCCGGCAGGTGGCTGATGTGGGGTAGGTCAGGCGCCCGGTCCAACAGTGCAGGTAAGGCATCCAGCAGCCCGTCGCGCTGGAAAGCCGAGTTACACCACACCTCGTCGGCGGCCGTCATGCCCATCCAATTCACCAACGGAAACTCGTCGGTAGTAGAGCTCCGTTGATTAGGGCTCACCGGGTACAGCAGTTGGTTCTCGTGCAGGTACAGCACGATCGGCGGGTCGCCCAAAAACCGTCGTGTCAAGCCCAACCAGCCGGCTAGGTCCACCATGCCCGATACCAACACCACGTCCGGCGGGCCACACCGGGCCACCGCGTCCCGGGCCTCGTCGGCCAAGGTCAAGGCACCACCACGCATCCGCCACCGCCATGCGACCGCCGGATGCGACACGGTGACCACCTCATGGCGGCTGTGACGAGTTAGGCCATCGGCCCACGCACCATGGGATCCACCATGGAAAGGCTCGACGAGCAGGACCCGGGCCACCAGTGTCCTAGGGGTAGCGCCTCGGCGGACGGTGGCTGAGCGAGCAGAGGACCTCCCACGGGATGATCCCGATGGTGTCGGCCACCTGGTCGGCGCCGATCTCCTCGTCGCCCTGGCGGCCCAGCAGCACCACCTCGTCACCCAGGGCCACCGACCCGTCCACCTCGACCATGAGGGCGTCCATCGACACCACGCCCCGCAGCGGCCGGCGGCGGCCCCCGATGAGGGCCTCGCCGCCCAGGCCCCACGCCCGGGCCAGGCCGTCGGCGTAGCCCATGGGCACGGTAGCCAGACGGACCTCGTGGTCGCCGACCCAGCGGTGGCCGTAGCCCACCCCCTCGCCGGCCGGCACGACCTGCAGGTGGGTGACCTGACTGCGGATGGACATGGCCTGGCGCAGTCCGAGGGCCCGGCAGGCCCCGGCCACGTCGGGGCCGGGGGCCACGCCGTACACGCCGATGCCGACCCGCACCAGCGAGCGGTGGGTGTCGGGCCGGGTCAGGGCGGCCGCCGTGTTGGCCAGGTGGACGACCGGCGGCTCGATGCCCGCGGCGACCAGGTCGGCCAGTACGGCGTCGAAGCGGTCGACCTGCACCCCGGTGAACGGGTCGTAGGGCACGTCGGCCGTCGAACAGTGGGAGAACACGCCCTCGAGGTCCAGGCCGGCCGCCAGGATGCGTCGGGCCGCGGCCACCGCAGCCTCGGGCCGGACCCCCACCCGGTGCATCCCGGTGTCGACCTTCAGGTGGACGGCGAAGCCGTCCGTCCCGTGGCCCGCTGCCACGGCGACCACGCAGGCGTCGATGCCGGCGTCGGTGTACAACGTGGGCCGCACCCCACCGAGGGCCACCACCTCGGCCATCTCCTCGGGCCGGGGCTCGGACAGCACCAGGATCGGTGCGGTGATCCCGGCGTCCCGAAGTTCGGCGGCCTCCTCGACGAGGGCCACGGCCAGCCAGGTGGCCCCGGCACCGACCGCCGCGGCGGCCACCGCCGGGGCGCCGTGGCCGTAGCCGTCGGCCTTGACCACCGCACAGACCGCGGCGTCACCCACCAGGCCACGGAAGGCGGCCACGTTGTGGGCCACGGCATCCAGGTCCACCGACACCCAGGTGGGACGCATCAGCCGGCTCGCCCCTGCTGAGCGGCTCCGCCGATCGGGGCCCCATCCGGGGAACGGTTCTCAGCGAGCAGGTCCTCCAGCACGGGCACCAGCCTCGCCGGAAGGTCGCCCGCCGCCACCCCGGTGGACGGAAGTTCTCCATGGCCCGGCGCGGTGGCCAGACGGCCGTGCACGTGGGCGGCGACAGCCGTGGCATCCAACGGCCCTGCTCCCCGGGCCAGGAACGCCCCGATGGTCCCGGCCAGCACGTCGCCGCTGCCCGCGGTGGCCAGGCGGGCATCACCGGCGGCAGTCAGCAGCACCCGACCGTCGGGGGCGGCCACCACCGTGGTCGGACCCTTCAGCAGGACCACCGCCGCGGTGTCGGCAGCCAGCGAGCGGGCGGCGGCCATCCGGTCGGGTCCCGGCGGACGACCGGCCAGGCGGGCGAACTCCCCGTCGTGCGGGGTGAGGACCAGCGGCCGGACGGTCCCATCCACGGAGTGGCCGGCCAGGGCGGTCAGGGCGTCGCCGTCGACGACCAGCGGCGGACCGGGCGTGGCCACCAGGCGGCGGACGCCGTCGGCCAACTCGTCGCCCGTTCCCACACCCGTTCCCAGTCCCGGCCCCACGACCAGCGAGGCGAACCGGGCCTGCTCCTGCGGGTCCAGGGCCAGGTCGGTGCCGACCGGCAGGTGCACCACCTCGTCGGTGGCCTCCCCGGGGCCGGCTGATTCCGTGGCCCCCGCCACCCCGCCGGGTACCGAGAGGCGGACGTAGCCGGCACCGGCCCGCAGCGCCGCGGTGGCGGCCAGGCCGGCCGCTCCCTCCATGCCCGGCGAACCGGCCACCACCCAACAGGCACTGCGCCACTTGTGGGCATCAGCCGGGCGGGACGGCACCAGGTCGGCCACGTCGGCGTCGGTCAACAGGTGGGCGGTGGCCCCCGACACGTCCAGGCCCAGGTCCACCACCTCGACCCGGCCGGCCAGTGCCGGACCGTCGCCGAACAGGAGCCCCGGCTTGAGCGCGGCGAACGTCACCGTCCGCACCGCGGGCAGGGGCCTCCCGAGGGCCTCACCGGTCAGTCCGTCGAGACCCGACGGCAGGTCCACGGCCAGCACCGGGGCGTCCACGGCGGGCGCCTCGAAGGCACGGCCCAGGCCGGTGCCGTAGGCGGCATCCACCACCAGGTCCACGGCGTGCCCCCCGGACGGCGGCAGGCGGTCCACGCCGGACGCCGCGTCCACCACCGAGGTACGCACCCCCCGGCGGGCCAGGCGACCGGCGGCCACCCGGCCGTCGGCACCGTTGGAGCCCTTCCCGGCCAGCACGACCACCCGGCGGCCGTAGCCCCCACCCATCTCGGCCAGGGCGGCCCGGGCCACCGCGGCCCCCGCCCGGTCCACCAGCACGTCCAACGGCTCGGCCGCCGCGGCGTCCACGGCGGCCATCTCGTCGGGCGTGCACACCGGGATCACGCCGGGCGCCTCCTCAGAGGGCGACGACGGTCGCCTGGGCGACGTGGTCGGTGTGGCTGAGGGTGACCAACCAGCGGGTCACCCCGGCAGCATCGGCCACCTCGGCGGCTCCACCGTGCAGCACCAGGTTCGGTGGCCCCAGCCCGTCGCGGACCACCTCGATGTCGTGCATGGCCATGCCACCCAGGCCCAGGCCGAGGGCCTTGAGCGCCGCCTCCTTGGCCGCGAACCGCACCGCGTACCGACCCGCCGGGTCGACGTGGGCGTCCGCGTAGGCCCGCTCGTCGGGGCGGAACAGACGGTCCTTCAACGACGGCGTGCGCTGGAGGGACCGACGGAAGCGGTCCACGTCGACCAGGTCGATGCCGATGCCGATCACCGTCGACCGCCGGGCTCAGGTCCGGAACCGGTCGGCCCGGAGCCGATCGGCGATGTCGGGCACCGGGTCGGTCAGCAGGTCGACCACCGGCACCTCGGCCAGCAGGTCGTCCCGCAGGTCGGGCTCGGTCTCGCACACCGCGTCGCGCACCGCGGCGTACCGGTTGCCGTAGCCCTGCAGCACGCCCCGCAGGACGTCCGGTGCCAGGCGCTCGCACAGGGCCACGTGCAGCAGGGTGAGCCCCACCGTCTCGCGGTCCTTGACCTCGGGCACCAGCACGATGATCCGGTCGTCCCGGGCGCCGCGGGTGACCAGCACGTCGCGGTCCACGGCCACCCGGTGCTTGGTGCCCCGCAGGGCCGGATCCCGGTCGGTCCGGGACCGGATCCCGGTGGACACGCCACCCCGGTCCACGATGGCTGCCGTGGGCGAGGTGCCGTCCAGGCCGTCCACCCGGTAGCGGGTGTAGCCGGCCACGTCGGCCACCGCCGGGTCCAGGGCCACCAGCGCCCGCAGGGTCCGGTAGCTGAGGGCATCCCGGGGCGCCCCGGCGTCGATGACCTCGCGGGCCAGGCGGGCGTCCAGCAGGGTCTCGTCGGTACGGGAGATGCCCACGGTGACCGTCTTGGCCTGGTGCTTGATGGCGTCGATGGGGCGGGTCAGTTCCTCGATGGCCACCGTGAGGGCGGCAGCCAGGTCGTCCAGCACGAGGGCCGGCGTGCCGACCCGGCCGAACTCCAGTTGGTACGACTCCAACGGCACGGCCCCCAGGGCGAACCGGAACAACGTCGACAGGCGGACTGCGGTGGAGGCCTCCAGGTGGCCGTCCAGGCGGCCGTTGCGGAGCTCGTCGGCGAACGCCGTCGCCGCGGCCCGCAACTGGTCGGCCAACCCGGTCGCCAACCCGTCGTGGCCATCTCCACCGGCAGGTCCTCCAGCCATGCGCCGCTCGGCCTCGGCCTCGATGGCCGCATGGGCGGCCCGCAACGGCCCGGCCTGGGCGTCGATGGCCCGGGCCGCCTCGTAGCCGAACAGGTGGCCGACCATGGTCGACAACAGGAAGGCCAGGCGGGGGTGCACCGCCGGCACGGCCACCACGTCATGCGCGCCGGCGAACCGGGACGAACCGGCGTCGGCCACCACCACCGGGGCCGCCTTGTGGGCCCGGTAGATGGCCACCTCCTTGGCCACGTCGTCGGCCGTCGAGCCGACCAGGCCGGTGGCGCACACCAGGATCATCGGTTCGGACGACAGGTCGATGTGCTTCTTGTCCTCGGTGGCGTCCGCGGCGATCGACTTGTAGCAGAGCTCCGAGAGCTTGATCCGGATCTCCCGGGCGGCCACCAGGTTGGGGCCGCTGCCCACCACGGCCCAGTAGCGGCGCCCCGGAGCGTGCCGCCCCGCGATGGAGGCCACGTGGTCGCGCAGGGCCAGCACCTCGACCATGGCGTCGGGCAGGGCCCGCAGGCCGGCCAGCACCTCGGCCCGGTCGACAGCGCCGGGCGCACCGGCGGCGTCGGCCACCGCCACGGCCAGCAGGTTGCCGGCCACCGCCTGGGCATAGAAGGCCTTGGTGGAGGCCACGCTCATCTCCACGTCCCGACCATCGGAGGTGTACAGCACCCCGTCGGCCCGGTCGACCAGGTCACTGTTGCGGCGGTTCACGATGGCCACCACCCGGGCGCCCCGGGCCCGCACCAGGTCCACCGTGCGGTTGGTGTCGGTCGTGGTCCCCGACTGGCTGATGGCCACCACCAGGGTGTCGGCCATGTCGGCGGCCAGGCCGAAGCCCGACAGTTCGGTGGCCGGCAGGTCCTCCACGTCGATGGACCGGTCGGGCGCCATCCCGGCCAGTTCGGCCTCCATGGCGTGGGCCACCGACGAAGCAGCCACCGCGGCGGTGCCCTGGCCGATGACCAGGATGCGGCGGATGGTGCCGTCGGCCAGGCCGGCCCGCACGTCGACCCCCAGGGCGTCGTCGCCCAGACGGACCCGCCACCCGGCCGCGTCATCGTCGGCGGCCACCGGAACGAGCCGACCCCTGAGGGTGGCCCGCACGGAGTCGGGCGACTCGCCGATCTCCTTGAGAAGGAAGTGGGGATGGTCGCCCCGGTCGATGTCGCGGGTGGTGATCTCGGCCCGGGCCACGTCGTCGCCGGTGACGGGCAGTGGACGCCCGTCGTAGGACCGTCGGACCATGCCGTCCAGCGTCCCGGCCCGCGCCCCGTCCAGTTCGACGATCTGGCCCCGGCTGGCCCCCGGATCGTCGGGATCGGCCGGCGTCTCGCCGTCCATCCGCACGAAGTCGGCCGTCAACTCCACCACCCCGTAGGGCTCGGACGCCACCACGTAGGCGTCCTCGGCCAGGCCCACGTAGAGGCCCTGGCCACTGCCCCGAAGGGCCAGCAGCAACCGGTCGGGGGCGTCGCCGATGGCCGCTCCGATGGCCACCGACCCCTCGAAGACGCTGACCGCCCGGCGGAACGCCTCGGTGGGGTCGTGGCCGGCCGCCAGGTGGGCGGCGCACAGGGCGGGCACCACCTTGGCGTCGGTGGTGATCTCCGGGGCCACGCTGAGGCCCTCGGACACCACCAGGTCGGCATGGTTGTCGACGTCGCCGTTGAGCACCGCGGTGACCAGTGGAACCGGCGCCCCGTCGGCCCGCAGCGAGTCCACCGGGTGGGCGTTGGGTTCGGAGATGATCCCGACGCTGGCCCAGCGGGTGTGACCCAGCACCGACCCCTGCACGGCCGGCGCGGACAGGGCCCGGGCCAACAGGTCGTCGCCGGCCAGGGCGCGACGCATGGCGGCCGTGTTGTCGCCCAACTCGCCGATCTCGGCGGCCGCCTTGACCACGAAGGCCAGGCCACCGCCGTCCAGCACCCGGACGCTGCCCGTGCGGTGCAGGCCGTCGGCCAGTCGGACGGACAGGGCGGGATCGTCAGCCGGTACGTCGTGGTCCCAGACCGTCACCTGGATGCCGGCCGAATCGCGGCCCCGCACCTCGAGGCGGTCCACGGCCGACAGGGCCTGCTGCAACGACAGGAGGACGCCCAGGCCGGCGTCGCTCGGCGGGATCCGGGACGAACGCAGCGACGAGACCCCGGCATGGGTGCCCAGCCGGTCCCGGGTCACCGCCCAGGCGGCGTCCCGCAGGTCCACCAGGGCCGCGTTGGCCGCTTCGATGCCGTCAGCGACGTCGGACCGGTCGTCGAGGCGCGACTCCAGGTCGGCGATCCGCTCCGGCATGACCGACAGGGCGGCGGTGATCCGGCCGGCCAGGCCGGCATCACGATCCAGGGCCAGCAGGCCGGGGAGCCCGCCCAGCAGGCGGTCGGCGTCGGCCACCAGGGCTGCGGCGTCGGCCACCCGACCGGCGACCGGCGACTCCAGCAGGTCGACGGCCTCACCCAGCAGGGTCAGGACCGAATCCGCACTGGGGACGTCCCGGGTTGGCGGTCGTCGAAGGACCGCGATGATGCCGCACACGAGGATGAATCCTACGAAACCCCGGTGGCGTCGGCCCGTCGCACCGCATCCACCAGGCGATCGGCCACCCCAGCCGCCTCGGCGGCGTCGAAGGCCTCCACCATCACCCGGACCACCGGTTCGGTCCCCGACGGGCGGACCAGCACCCGGCCAGCCGAACCCAAGCCGGCAGTCGCCTCGGCCACCTCGCCGGCCACCGCGGCGACCACCGCGGAACCGTCGGCGGTCACCGGTACGGCATACAGCACCTGGGGCGCCCGGACCATCAGGTCGGCCACCCGGCCCCCGAGGGTCCGACCGGCCCGGCCGGCGGCCAGCAGGGCGTGGATGCCGGTCAGCAGGCCGTCACCGGTGGTGGCCATGGCACGAAAGACCACGTGGCCGGACTGTTCGCCGCCCAGCACCCAGCCGTTGGCCTCCAGGGCCTCGAGCACATGGCGGTCCCCGACCGGGGTCTCATGCACGGCGATCCCCCGGTCGGCCAGGGCCCGACGCAGCCCGAGGTTGGACATGACGGTCACGACCACCGTGTCACCGGCCAGCAGCCCACGGTCGTGGAGGTCGACGCCGCACACGGCGAGGAGGTCGTCGCCGTCCAGGAGGGCACCGTCGTCGCCGACGGCCACCACCCGGTCGCCGTCACCGTCGAAGGCCAGGCCGGCATCGGCCCCGGTGTCCACCACGGCGGCCCGCAGGTCGTCGGGATGCGTGGACCCGCACCCCTCGTTGATGTTGCGACCATCGGGGGCGGCGTGCAGCACCGCCACCTCGGCCCCCAGACGGCGCAGGACGCCCACGGCGAACGGCGCGGTCGCTCCGTTGGCACAGTCCACGACCAGGGACCGTCCGGCCAGCGGCCGTTCGTCGACCGCCGAGCCATCGACCACGGAACCGACCAGGGCCTCGACCCACCGTCGCCCTCCGGCCACCGGCTCCTCGGGGTCGACCCACCCGGGAGCCGGGGTCGGGTCGTCGAGGCGCGGGCAGGCGTCCCAGGACTCCTGGACCGCCGACTGCACCCGGTCGTCCAGCTTGCGACCGCCGGCCGCGAACAGCTTGATCCCGTTGTCGAACCACGGATTGTGCGATGCCGACACCACGGCCCCGGCCACCCCGTCGACGCGACACTCATGGGCCACCGCGGGCGTCGGCACCATCCCCAGGGAGGCCACGTCCACGCCACCGGCCACCAGTCCCTCGGCCAGGGCACGGGCCAACGACGGACCCGACTGCCGGGTGTCCCGTCCGACGACCACACGGTCGGCTCCGAGATGGACCGCCGCGGCACGACCCAGGGCGCGTACCGCCGACTCGTCGAGGACGGTGCCGGCCCGGGCGCGAACGCCGTCGGTGCCGAATCGCAGCGGCTGGGCCCCCGGATCGGGAGCCGGGCCTGCGGTCATGTCGGGCAGCGTAGGGGGCCGCCGGGGACCGGGCCCCGTCACCCCGTACGGCAGATCAGCGCTTGGAGTACTGCGGCGCCTTGCGGGCCTTGTGGAGTCCGTACTTCTTGGACTCCTTCTTGCGGTCGTCGC
>CAYWBE010000069.1:0-8757 GCA_964456295.1 uncultured Candidatus Nemicrothrix sp. | reverse complement strand
TGTACGACGATCCCGGCGACTGGCTGGGTCCGAAGTCCAACGACCTCTGGAAGCCGGTGATCGGTGCCGTCAACGGCATGGCCTGCGGGGGCGCCTTCTACCTGCTGGGCGAGTGCGACGTGCTGCTGGCCGCCGAGCACGCCACCTTCTTCGACCCCCATGTCACCTACGGCATGCCCGCCGTCTACGAGCCGATGAAGATGCTGGGCCTCATGCCGTTCGGCGAGGTCATGCGCATGTCCCTCACCGGAAACGGCGAGCGGATCTCGGCGGCCTCGGCCGCGGAGATGGGCCTGGTGTCGGAGGTGGTTCCCGGCGGCGACCTGGCCGGAGCAGCCGACCGCCTGGCCCGGACCATCGCCGCCAACCCACCGTGGGCCGTGCAGGGCACGCTGCGGGCCATCTGGGCGGCCCGGGACCTGGGTCGGCTCGGGAGCCGCACCATGGCGGCATCCATCCTGAGTGCGGCGACCGACAAGGCCGCACTGGCCTCGGGCGCCGAGGGCTTCACCTCCGGCGAGCGCCCGGAGCCGCGCATCCGCTGAGTCGTCCCGTTCCTCCGACGGTTCCCGGACGGGTTCCTGCGGCGGCCCGACCGGTCAGATGACGGGCGGCTCCTCGGCCAGCAGGGCCCCGATCCGCGGTGCCCACAGCTCGGCCAGCGACTCGCCGTCATAGTCGGCCTCGTAGGTGGCCTCGATGAGCACCGCCCGGTAGGCCTGCACGGCCAGCACGACCTCGCAGTCCACCAGGAACGAGTCCAGTGGATGGTCGTCCACCCCGAGGCCCACCAGTTCGGCGTGGTAGTCCCGGCATGCCGTCAGGAAGGTTCCGCGGGCGTCGGGCCCTGGCGGGATGCTCTCCGAGAGCAGGTAGGCCACGTCCCCCGCCGGTCGCCCGGAACCCGACACGCCGAAGTCGATCAGGACCAGGCCCGGGTCGGTGAACAACATGTTGTCGGTGCGGCTGTCACCGTGGCGCAGGGCCAGCGGCTCGTCCAGGTGGGCCGTGAGGCGTTCGATGTTCTCGCCGAACCAGTCGGCGTGTCGCATGAACCGCTCGGTGAACAGGTCGGGGCGACGGGCCACCACCTCGTCCCGCCATGCCCGGTAGAGGCCGTGCATCACGTTGGGCATCTGGGAGACCATCGACCACTCGATGACCGCCGGATCGGCCAGCACCGGGTGCCGCCAGAAGTGGGCGTGCAGACGGGCCAGGGTGTGGAGGATCTCGGCCAGGTCCTCGGCGGGAGGCAGGGTCTGGGCGGTGGTCACCCGGGCGTCGGGCACGTATTCCAGCACCAGGGCGTACCGGCGGTGCGAGGCGCGGACCATGGAGCGGGCGTGCCGTCCGATGAACCGCAGCACCGGTGTCGGCAGGCCGTCGATCAGGCGCTCGCGGCGCTTCCGGGAAGCAGCGGAGGGGCCGGGGTCACGGACGGCGTGGATGAGCCTGGGCACCCGGACCGGCATCAGGTGGGCCAACCGCTCGTAGAAGTCGAACTCCCGGTCGTAACCGCCCTCGGCTTCGGCCAGGCCACGGTTGCCGGCGTTCTCACAGGGGAACTTGACGAGGACGGCCGCCGGGGCATCGTCCTCCATGAGGTCCCACGTCAACTCCACCCGGAGGGTCTGGCCGGTGAACCCGACGCCCGACCCCGGGCTTCCGACCGTGAAGTCCAGCACCTGGGCCGTGGTCACCAGGCCCGAGGAGCGCACGGCCCCGGTCAACCAGTCGACGGTCAGCTCATCGGCGGACTGCGGGATGTCGACGGGGAGGCGTCTGGACACGTCCGGCGTATCCCCTAGGCCAGACGGAGACGGGCCGGGCCGTCTCCGTCGGACGGGGAGTCCCCCGTCGGCACCACGTGGCCGATGGTCGCTGCCGTGTGGCCGGTGGCCACGAGGGCGGCCAGCGCCTCCTCGACGAGGTCAGGCACCACGCCGAAGACCAGCCCACCCGAGGTCTGCGCGTCGGCCATCAGCAGGGCATCCAGGTCACCGCGGTCGCCGCGGTCCAGCCCCCGGTCCATCTCGCCCTCCACCCAGGCCAGGTTGCGTCGGCTGCCACCGGGCAGCGCACCCGATTCGGCCAGGTCCCGGGTGCCGGGAAGGAGGGGAACGGAGTCGACCTCGACCACGGCGTCCGTACCCGACTCGACCATGGCCCGTCCCAGGTGGCCCAACAGTCCGAAGCCGGTCACGTCGGTGGCCCCGGTGGCGCCCACGCCCAGGGCAATGGACGCTGCCTCGGCGTTCAGGTGGGTCATCGACGCCAGGGCCGCCTCGACCACGTCGGCCGGGGCGTCTCCCCGCTTGATGGCCGTGGTGACCACCCCCACGCCGAGCGGCTTGGTCAGCACCAGGACGTCCCCGGCCCGGAACCCGGCGTTGGTCAGGAGTCGTCCGGGATCGGCCTCGCCCACGACGGCCAGGCCGAACTTGGGTTCAGGGTCGTCCACGGTGTGCCCACCGGCGATCACGAACCCACCCGCGTCGGCCACGTCCTGCGCTCCGAGCAGGACGTCACCCAGCAGGTCGGTCGACAACTCCTCGTTGTTCCACCCCACGAGGTTGAGGGCCAGCAGCGGCCGGCCACCCATGGCGTACACATCGGACACCGCGTTGGCGGCCGCCACGCGACCCCACATCCGGGCGTCGTCGACGACCGGGGTGATGAAGTCGGCGGTCACCACGAGGGCCCGCCGGTCGTCGAGCCGCCAGACGGCGGCATCGTCGCCGGTGGCGCTCCCCACCAGCAGGTCGGGGTGGTCGACGGGTGCCAGGCGGCGCACGACGTGCGCCAGCTCACCGGGGGCGAGCTTGCATCCTCAACCGGCGCCGTGGCTGAACTGGGTCAACCGGCGGTTCGAATCCATGTCGTCACCCCCTCCCCACGTCGCATCCCGGGTCCACGGATCACCGTAGGCGCTGGGTCAGGCCGCCCCGATGACGCCACGTGACCGGAGGTCGGCCAACTCGTCGCCGTCGAGGCCGAGTTCGGTGGCCAGGACCTCATCGGTGTGCTCGCCCAACCACGGCACCCGGGTGTCCTCGGATTCGGGCACCTCGGAGAGCTTGACCGGGTTGCCGGGCACCAGCACCGGAGCCTCGGCGTCACCGGGCATCGTCTCGATGAGCATGTTGCGGACCGCCAGGTGGGGGTCGGCCACCACCTGGCCCGGAGTGGCCGACGGCCCACAGGCCATGCCGGCACCGGAGAGCACGGCCACCGCCTCGGCGGTGGTCCGTGCCGTCGACCAGGCCTCGATGGCCGGACGCAGCAGCCCCTCGAGGTGGTCCTGCCAGCCGGCCCGGGTGGACAGCCGATCGTCGTCGACCAGTTCCGGGCGACCGATCTCGGTGCACAGCACGGCGAAGTGGTGCTCGCGCACGCACTGGAGCACGAAGTGCCCGTCGGAGGCGGCGAACGTGTCCACGATGCCGACTCCGCTCCCCCACTCGCGCTCGACGCCCATGGAGAAGAAGTTGGTCACGATGTCGGTCATGGCCACCGTGGCATCCAGCATGGCCACGTCCACCTGCTGCCCGGTGCCCGTCCGGTCCCGTTGACGCAGCGCGGCCAGCACCCCGACCGCGCCGAACAACGCCGAGCTGATGTCACCCAGCGCACCGACCGGGTTGGCCGTCGGGCCACGCCCGGGGGCCCGCTTGAACTCGTAGATCCCCGACATCCCCTCGACGACCGAGGCGTAGGCGCCCATGTCCCGGTACGGCGAGGCCTGGTCCTGGCCGAAGCCCGAGACCGAGAGGTAGACGACCGACGGGTGTGCGGCCCGTACGGCCTGGTAGCCGATGCCGAGGCGGTCGGCCGTCCCGGCCCGGAAGTTCTCTCCGAACACGTCGAAGTTGGGGGCCAGTCGGAGCACCAGCTCGATGCCCTCGGGCTGCTTCAGGTCGATGGCCAGGCTGCGCTTGTTGAGGTTGTTGCGCAGGAAGGTGGCCCCCACCGAACGGCCATCGGGGTCGTTGACGGCGGGCAGTGAACCCCGTCCGCTGTCGCCGGTGGACGGGTGCTCCACCTTGACCACCTCGGCCCCGAGGCGGGCCATCAACTGGGTGGCGAACGGCAGGGCCGCCATCTGCTCCACGGCCAGGATCCGGATGCCGTCCAGCGGGCGGCCGACCGCACCAGCCGCCCCGTCTCCCCCGTCCGGCCGGACCCCGTCGTCCATGGGGTCGATGCTCACAGGCCGGTGGGCCGGTTGACGAACCGGCGAGCCTCCGGCGAGAAGAACCAGCCACCCCCGGCCAGGGTCCCGCCGTCCACGGGCACGTTGTGGCCGGTCACGAACGCCGAAAGGTCGCTGGCCAGGAACAGGGCCACCCGGGCCTGGTCCGCGGGCCAGCCCAGCCGCCCCACCGGCGCCCACGACTCCCAGAGGTGGTCACCGGCCGCCGATGGGCCGTCATCGGCCAGGTAGTCGACCTGGGGGGTCTGGGTCAGGTCGGGCCCGATGCCGTTCACCCGGATCCCCTGACGGCCGTACCCGACGGCCAACGAGGTGGTGAAGTGGGCCGCTGCAGCCTTCATGGCCGCGTACACCGGTTCGCCGGGGAAGCCGCGCAGGCCCTCGACCGAGTGGACGTTGACGATCGACCCGCCGCCGCCGTCGACCATGGGCTGGATGAAGGCCCGGGTCACCCGGAACAGGTGCTCGAGGTTGACGGCGTACATGGCCGACCAGGACTCGGGACCCGACTCGTGGAACCGCACCAACGGCCGGTAGTCACCGACGTTGTTGACCAGCACGTCGACCCGACCATGCTCGCCGAGCACCTCGCCTCGCAGGTCCTCGACCTCGGCGTCGGAGCACACGTCGACCACATGGGCCCGGGCCGCTCCCCCGGCTGCCTCGATGTCCTCGACGGCCAGCCCCGCCCGGTCGGGATCCGCGTCGACGACCTCCACCAGGGCACCGTGCTCACCGAACAGACGGGAGATTGCACCGCCGATCCCCGCACCACCCCCCGTGACGACGGCCACCCGACCATCCAGCAGTCGGTGCCAGTCGTCGATCGGCGGAACCCGGGACGGATCCTGGCCGGTCACCGGGGTGTCCCCCGGCCGGTCCGCGCCGGTCACCCGGCCAGCCCGGTCACGGCGACCAGCAGCCGGTCGACGTCGTCGTCGGTCGAGTAGATGCTGATGCCGGCCCGGACGGCGCCGGCCTCGGCGTCCAGGCCGAGCGGGGCCATGGCCTCCACCGCGTAGTTGTGCCCGTCCCACACCGCGACGTGCTGCTCGGCCAGCCGTTCGGCGACCTCCACCGGTGCCAGCCCGGCCACCTCGAACATCAGGGTGGGCGCCCGGTCGGCCTCATCCTGGGGTCCGACCACCCGGACGCCCCCGAGGGAGTGCAGCCCATCGAGCAGTCGGCTGAACCGCTCGGCCTCGGATTCGGCGACGGCATCCAGGCCGACGTCGTCCAGGAACCCGACCGCCGCCTCGATCCCGGCGAGGGCCTCCCAGGACGGCGTGCCGTACTGGAGGCGACCCGGTCCCCGGTCCGGGGCCGGCCGGACCTTGTAGGCGTCCAGCCCGTCCAGGAGTTCGGGCTCCACCCACATGATCCCGGCGTGGGGCCCGTACCACTTGTACGACGAGGTGGTGTAGACGTCGCATCCGAGCGCCGAGACGTCGACCGACCGGTGGGGCGTGAGATGGACCCCGTCCACCACCACCCGGGCACCCGCCCGGTGGGCTGCCGAGGTGATGGCCCCCACGTCGGGGATGGTGCCCACCGCGTTGGATGCGCCGGTGACGGCCACCCAGCGGGTGGACGGCCCGATCAGCGACGTCACCGCCTCGACCTCGAGGCGGCCGCGGTCGGGATCGAACTCGGCCATCCGGACCGTGGCGCCCGTGTCGGCGGCCAGCAGCAACCACGGCGACACGTTGGAGTCGTGGTCGAGCGTGGTGCACACGATCTCGTCGCCGGGTCCGAGGCCCCGCCCGATGGCCCGGGTGAGGGCCATCATGTTGGCCGTCGTGCTGGGTCCGAACACCATGCCGGCCGGGTCGGCCCCCAGGAATCGCCCCATGGCGGCACTGGTCCGGTCCACCAGGGCATCGCACGCATCGGCCGCCGCGAAGGCCCCGTGGGAGTTGGCGTTGCTGCCGCTGCGTTGCCATGAGGCCGCCGCCTCGATGGCCGCATCCACCACCTGGGTGCCTGCCGGGCCGTCGAACCGGGCCCAGTCGCTCCTGACGATTCCGGGAAAACGGCTGCGGATGTCGCTGAGGTCGGTCATCGTGGGGCACGCTAGTAGTGCCCCGATCACCGGAAGGAGCCACGTGGAGGCCTGGGAACGCGACGCCCGCGAACAGATCCGCGACCTCGTCGCCTCGTACAACGCCCACGGCGACCGTGGGCGCTTCGACGAGGTGATGGCCCTGTTCGCCGACGACGCGGTCATGGACGTGGGCGACGGACGCACCTACACCGGCGTCGACGAGATCCGCAGCATCTTCACCGGTACCCGCGACTCGGTGGTCGACGACGGCAGCGACCCGACAGCCGACGGAGCCGCGAACCCCCGGTTCCTCCAGCACCACACGGCCGCCCCGGCCATCACCGTGGAGGGCCCGGAGACGGCCACCGGGCAGGCGTACTTCACCGTCATGACCGACGCCGGGATCGACCACTGGGGTCGCTACCAGGACCGGTACCAGAACGTCGATGGCCGTTGGCGCTTCGCCTCACGACGGGTCCGGGTGGACGGCACCACCCCCGGCGGCTGGGCCCACCGACGCCTGGCCGGCGACGACCCCGTCGACGTGGGGGCCGCCGACCGACTGGCCGCCGAGGCCGACATCCGGCAGTTGGTGGCCAGGTATGCGCTGGCCACCGACCGCCGCGACCTCGATGCCCTGGTGGACCTGTTCGTGCCCGACGTACGGGTCGGGCGGGACCCCTCGGGCGAGCCGGTGACCGGCCGGGCCGCCCTCCGGGAGAACCTGGCCGGCCAGTTGGGGGCCATCGGGGTGACCATCCTGCACGTGGGGACCCACCAGATCGACCTACAGGGCCCCGACGAGGCCACCGGCCACGTCTACTGCCGGGCCGAGATCCAGGACGGCGAACGGTGGATCCACCAGTCGATCCGCTACGACGACCGGTACCGCCGTGTGGACGGCCACTGGCTGTTCATGGGGCGGCGCCACCAGTTGTTCTACGGCGCCGAGGTGGGCACCAACCCGTTGGGCCTGCCGCCGGCAGACTGGCCGGCCAACCACGACGGATGGGGCACGCTGCCCGAGGCTGACCCCTCCTGGCAGGCGTTCCGACAGCGCCGGGCAGAGGATCAGGCCCCGTGACCGACCCGGGCGACGGGTCCTCCGACGACCGGATCGACGACCGGACCGGCCGGCAGATCGCCGACACCATCCTGGCCGGCTTCGTGGAGTACATGGCCGGCTTCCGGAAGGTGTCGCGCCGGGCCGGCACCCACTTCACCAACCGGGAGTGGGGTGCCCGGGAGCAGGACGCCAACCAGCGGCTCCTGATGCACCGGTCCACCGTGGTGGCCACCGTGGACCGGGTCCGCCCGCTGGTCGACGGCGTGGCCGACCGACGTGGCGTCTGGCGCACCGGCCGCAGCCACTACAAGGACCGGATCGCCGACCGGACCGACTTCGGCCTCGCCGAGACGTTCTTCAACTCGGTGACCCGTCGGATCTTCACCACGATCGGCGTCGACAACGACGTCGAACTGCGGTGGTTCGGGGCCACCTCGATCTCACGCGGCGAGGGCCGCGCCGAGCTGTTCACCACGGCCACCCGGGTACGGGACACCGCGGCGATGGTCCGTGAGATCCTCGCCGCCGCGGCCTTCGACGCCCCGTGGGCCGACATCGAGGGCGACGCACGGCGTGCCGCGGCCCGGATCGACACCTTCCTCCTGGAGGAATGGGACAGCCTCTCGGCCGACGGCATGGACATGCTGCGTCCCGTCTTCTACCGCAACAAGGGCGCCTACCTGGTGGGCCGGCTCCGGCAGCTGAACCGGGTGACGCCCATCGTCATCCCGGTGGTCCATGCCGACGACGGCCTCCGGGTCGACACGGTGCTGGTCACCGAGTCCCAGGCCAGTCGACTGTTCAGCTTCACCCGGTCCCACTTCTTCGTGGAGTGGTCCAACCCGTCCGAACTGGTCGGGTTCCTCAAGTCGCTCCTCCCCATGAAGTCCCTGGCCGAGCTCTACACGGCGGTCGGCTTCCCCCAGCACGGCAAGACCAGCCTCTACCGGTCCCTGTACCGGCACCTCGACCACAGCCACGACAAGTTCGTCCGGACCCGCGGCACCCCGGGGATGGTCATGGCCGTGTTCACCCTCGTGTCGTTCAACGTGGTGTTCAAGATCATCAAGGACCGGTTCGACCCACCCAAGAACACCACCCGGGACGCCGTCAAGCGCCGGTACGACCTCGTGTACAACCACGACCGGGTGGGCCGCATGGTCGAGGCGTGGGAGTTCGAGAACCTGTCGTTCGACAGGGACCGCTTCGACCCGGACCTCCTGGACGAGTTGCTGGAGACGGCGGCCGAATCGGTCCGGGTGGTCGGCGACCAGGTGGTGATCCGCCACGTCTACTCGGAGCGGCAGGTGTACCCGCTGAACCTCTACCTGCGGGAGATGTCGACCGACAAGGCGGTGGCCGCGGCCATCGACTGGGGGTGGGCCATCAAGGACCTGGCGGCCGCCAACGTGTTCCCCGGCGACCTGTTCACCA
>CAYWBE010000068.1:0-8786 GCA_964456295.1 uncultured Candidatus Nemicrothrix sp. | reverse complement strand
CCGGCCACTCTGTGGAAGACCACGATCACTGAGGCGGGAGTCCCGTTTGACATCCTAAATTTCGAAAACCTGTGGTCCGCCCCCTAGAGCGGGGCCCTAAAGCCAGAACGGGCCCTTGGGCCACACGTCCTAGCACCGCCCATCGAAGACCAGCCAGGGGCGCCGAGCCAGGTGCCGGGGCTACAGCCGCACCTCGTCCCCGGCGCACATGACATACGGGCCATCCGCCATCAGGCCGCACCCTCATCGGGCGGCGGATCGCTCCTGCTGCTCGCTTCGGGTGGGCGCTCTACCGCAGGGGTGGACCGAGGTGCCGGCCGACGGTTCGAAAGGTCCGACGATCCCGGTGCTCCGTGTCAGGCGGGGAGACCCGGCACCGGGATCGCCGGAGGGCGTGGTGCCGGGCGACCTCGAGGTCGATCCTCAGCCAGTGACGAGGATGCGGGCGGCCATCCAGGGGTGGGGGGCGCAGTGGTACGGGTACCTCCCCGGCTCGTCGAACGTCCACGAGAACGACCCGCCGGGCGGGATGTCGCCCGAGTCGAAGACCCCGTCCGGAACCGCCTTGTTGTCGACGGCCGGGCCGGAGGTGACGGTGTGGACCACGGTGTCGTCGTTCCGCCAGGTCACGGTGGTCCCGACCGGCACCTCGAGGTCGCCGGGCAGGTAGGCGGTCGCCGCGTTGGCGGGGTTCCAGGCCCCGTCCGGCATCACCACGGTGATCCCCTCGACGCCCTCTTCGTCGACCGGGGGATCGTCGGGATCAGCTGGGGCGGCGGCACCGGGATCGTCGGGGTCGACCTCGGCATACACCTCGGGAGCCTCCAGGCCGGCGATGACGACGTGGCCGACGAGCCCCTTGGCGAACGTGCGGACCAGCGCATGGTCGACCAGCAGCACCGTCGAGGGCACCACGCCGACCAGCTCGGTCACCGTCCCGCCGCCGGCCACCACCAGGGTGCTCTGCGAGCCGCGGATCGTCCGGTTGGCGGGATGGGTGGCGCCCTCGGGCCACACCACGTCCCAGTGCGATCCGATGGGATGCCAGTTGGAGGCCAGGTTCAGCCCGGCGTTCACCAGGTAGATTCGGGCCCGCTCGCCGACGGCCATCCGCAGGGCCCGGTCGTCGACCAGGGCATCGGTCCGGCCGTTGAGGGTGAGGAAGCGGGGCGCCTCGTCGAACAGCCGCACCGGGTCGAAGTGGGCCTCGCCGTCGTCGTCGGTCGGGCCGACGTACCACTCGGACTGGACCACGGCCCATTCGTGGTCGACGGGATGGAGTGGTTCGGCCGGGTCGACGATGAACATGCCCGACATGCCGTGGGCGATGTGCCGGGGGACGTCGCCGAACGCACAGTGGTACATGAACGCGCCCGGGTACAGGAGGCGCACGGCGATGGTCCGGGTCTCGCCGGGGCCCACCGTCAGGTTGGCGGCGCCACCCCCGGGGCCGGTGACGGCGTGGAAGTCGATGTTGTGTGCCCGCTGGTTGGTGGCGGGGTTGGTCAGGGTGACGACGGCCAGGTCGCCGACCCGGCCACGGAGGACGGGACCGGGCGACCCGCAGGCGTCGTCGTGGTGGCCGGCGATCCGGTAGCCCCACACCTCGGTCCACGTGCCACCGACCGGGTCGAGCGGGCAGAGGGCCTCGGTGACCTCCAGGTGGACGGCGAACCGGCGTTGGTCGTCGCGTCGGGCGGCCGGTGGGACGGCCGGGGCGACGGTGGCGTGGACCTCGTCGGAGTCGGCATCGACCAGCTCGGCGGTGGGGACCAGGTCCGGGAGGATCGGATCGAGGGATCCGGCGATCCCGGTGCTCCGTGTCAGGCGGGGAGACCCGGCACCGGGATCGCCGGAGGGCGTGGTGCCGCAGGCGGCGGCGAGGGCGAAGGAGAGGGCAACGGCAGCCGTGGTGAGTGTCGCGGCGAGGAGCCGGCCAGCCCCGCGGTGGTGGGCTGGTCCGGCCATCGGGCTACCTCCGGAGGGTCTCGTAGATGGGGTCGGGTGCCGACCAGGCGTCGAGGACCGCCTCGCGTAATGACTCGCGGGACGCCGGGGCGGCGACCACCCGGGCGCCGAGCAGCAGGTCGGCGTAGCGGAAGGTCCGGGGGTTCATCAACTCGATGACCACCGGGTTCTTGGGATGGCAGCGCCGTGCCGACCGGCAGGCGTCGCGACGGGACTCCGTGACCTCGCGGAACGAGAAGAACAGGACGTCGCTGGGCCGTATGCGCTCGTCAGGCTCGGCCAGGGCGTCGTCGTGCCCCTCGGGCTCCTCGTGGCACTCACAGTCCACGACGTCGAACCCCGATGCCGCCAGTAGGTCCATGACGTTATCCCGGAGGGCGTCGTCCGGACCGGTGACTACGACGCGGGGCTGTTCCTGGGCCTCGACGCCCGGCCCATCTTCAGTGGGCTGGTGGTCGGGGACCTCTGGGGTGGTGCCGGTGGTGGGATCCATGGGGCGATTCTCGGTCCGGGCGGCGAGTCGCCGACAGGGACCATCGTCCCGTCACCGGGAAACGGGACCTTGGTCCCGGCCTGCGCCTCGGCGGGCCCGATCCGTCCGTCCTACGCTCGTGGCGTGGAGCGGGAAGCGGGAACCACGTCGAGGGTCGCGGCGTTCGGTGTGGACGTCGAGGAACTCTGGGAGAGCTCACCGGACGCGCTCGTCGTGGTCGAGCGGGGCGGGCGGATCCTGGCCGCCAACCAGGCAGCCCACCTGTTGTTCGGCCACTCAGCCCACGCCCTGGTGGGCCGCTCCATCGAGGACCTGGTCCCAGACGACCTCCGAGAGGCTCACGCAAGCCACCGCACCTCATTCGAGTGCGATCCCCTGGCTCGCCCGATGGGGACCGGCCTTCGCCTCCAGGGTCGCCGGGCCGATGGCACGACCTTTCCCGTCCACATCAGCCTGGCACCGCTCGATGGCGACCAGCGGACGCTCGCCGCGGTCCGAGACATGTCGGCGTGGGTGGAGGCGGAGGAACGCCTCCGCCTGGCCGAGCGGGATCGAGACCTGGCCGAGGACCACGAGCGGATCGCCCGGGAGCTCCACGACACCGTGATCCAGGAACTCTTCGCCGCCGGCATCGGCCTCCAGGCCCTGCAGGCCACCAGCCCCCAGCCCAAACGCCTCGGCGAGGTGGTGGCCGCCCTGGACGGCACCATCCGCACCATCCGGACGGTCATCTTCGACCTCTCGTCCCCGGTCCACACCCGGTCGGGGCTGCGATCCCGCGTCGACGACCTGGTGGCCGACGTGGCTCGTACCCTTGACATCGAGCCCCGGTGCCACTTCACCGGACCGCTGGACACCGGGGTACCCGACGACCTGGTCGAGGAGGCACTGGCCGTCGTGCGTGAGGGCCTCACCAACGTGGCCCGACACGCCTCGGCGACGACTGTCGACCTGCGAATCGATGTGGCCGACCAGCTGGTCGTCGAGGTGGTGGACGACGGAGTGGGGATCGAGGACGAACCGGCCCGTCGCAGCGGCCTGGCCAACCTGGCCGACCGGGCTGCCCGCCACGGAGGGAGCTTCAACGCCTATCGGAACCCGATGGGTGGCACTGTCGTGGAGTGGTCGGTGCCCATGCCGGGGGCGGTGGCTACCGGCGCCGGCACCTGATCGAGGCCTGGGAGGCGATGCCTCAGCCGGTGCCGTGCCGACGCTCGTCGAGGCGCGCGGCGAAGGCGGCGGCCTCGGTCCGGCGCGACATGCCGAGCTTGCGGAGCAGATTGGTGACGTAGTTCTTGACCGTCTTCTCGGCCAGGTACATGCGATCGGCGATCTCGCGGTTGGAGAGTCCGTCGCCGATCAGGTCGAAGATGCGGCGCTCCTGCGGGGAGAGTTCCTCGACGGCGGCCTCGCCGCTCTCGCGGAGCCGACGCAGTGCCAGGCGGGTGGTGCCGGGGGCGAGGAGGCGGCGACCAGCGCCGACCAGGCGGATGGCGGTGAGCAACTCGTCGCCCTGGACCCGCTTGAGGACGTAGCCGGCCGCCCCGGCGAGGCTGGCCTCCACCAGCGCCTGGTCGTCCTCGAAGGAGGTCAGGATCAGGCAGGCCACCTCGGGATGGTCGGATCGGATGTCCCGGCACACCTCGACGCCGTTGCCATCGCCGAGTCGCACGTCGAGGACGGCCACGTCCGGTCCCACCTTGGCGATGGCCGCCAGCGTGCCGGCCGCCGACGCGGAGGTGCCCACGACCTCCAGGTCGTCCTCGGCGTCGATCAGCGTGGTGAGGCCGCGTAGGACCACGTCGTGGTCGTCGACGAGGAAGACGCGCAGGCTCATTCCCGTGACCTACCACGTTCAGCCCGTTCGTGCCGGGCTTCGTGGATGCCGTTGCCCATGACCCCGCCGCCCAGGACCGAGACCCAGATGCCCGACAGGGCGCCGATGGCCAGCGCGGCGACCACGCCGTGCTCGGGGGCGATGAGCCAGGTGACCAAGGCGAGGAATCCGGTGAGGACGACCGCCGAGCCGAACGTGGCGGCCACGACGATCCGGAGGCGCCGTTCCCCGTCGGCGTCGACGAGCCGGGTCTCGTGCGGGTGCATGCCAGATTGGGTCGAGCTGGCGGTAGAAGGGTCAGTTCCCATGGTCGTGGCCGCCGTGGTCGCTGGAAGGGACGAGGTTGCGGGGGGCGAACGACATGCCGTCGATGCCGGGGGCCCGACCCAGGCGGCGGACCGTGCCCCGGCCAAGCTTGAACGGGTAGCGGAGGTTCAGCGGCTGTAGCGACGTGTCGGCGGCCACGACGTCGTTGGCCTCCGAGCCCGGGTACAGGAAGTACGTGAATGTGACCCCGGGCGGGACGACGTCGGTCGGATAGGCCACCGCGGTGAAGCCGCCGGAGGTCGTGTTCCCCACGTGGTCGAGCACCTCGGCGTTCTCGATGGCCACCAGGTCGCCGGCGGCCAGGCCCCAGCGTCGGGCGTCGGCCGGGTTGATCTCCAGGAGGTTGGCCGGCCACCGCTCCATGGCCAGGGGGCGGCGGACGTAATCCGACAGGTTGTTCCAGAGGGCGTTGATCCGTCCGTTCAGCACCCAGACCTCGCCCAGTTCGGCTCGGGGCGCCAGCACCCGATTGCGGCGCTTCACGGCGTCCCAGTCGACGTGGACGAAGTTGGCGAGGCCGCTGGCCGTCTTGAACCGCAGGTCGGCGTGGAGGCGGGTCGTCTCGGTGATGGTGTCGCCATCGAGCCCGAGGGGGGCCTGAAAGCCGGTGGTGCCGGCCTCGGCCAGCACGTCGTGGACCCGCCGACCCGAGGTTCGGGCCACCTCGACCAGCACTGCGCAATCCTTGCGACTGCCGGCGGTTCGGGGGATGGCCTCGGTTGCCACCGCGTCGGCGTCGGGCCACTCGAACCCGTCGTAGCCCATCCGGCGGCCCACCTGGGCGAAGATCCACCAGTCGGGTCGGGCGTCGCCGGGAGGGTCCATGAACCGTTGGTAGATCCGGACCCTCCGCTCGGCGTTGGCCCGGGTGAAATCCTCCTCACCCCAGGTGGCGGCCGGGAGCACCAGGTCGGCGTACCGGGTGCTGTCGTTGGGGTAGGTCTCCTGGTGGACGAGGACCATGCCCCCGGCGTCGATCCGCTCACGGAGTCGGGTCATGGCGTGTTTGAGATCGGCCCGCTCGACGGGCCGACCGATCGAGGTGAGCTCGGCGACCCGCCTGCGCAGTGCCGAGGTGCCGGCGGTGGCACCCAACCAGTTGGTCCCGACCACCCACCGCAGGCGGGTGTTGCCCTCGACCAGCCACCGTTCGGTGTCCATCTCGACGGGGTGGCCGTCGACGGAGTGGGGGGACAGGTCGTGCGGGTAGGAGGCGGCCTTGACCCCGCCTCGCTGGTGGCCGCCCATCCGGGCCGTGGCCCGGCCCTCCCGTCCGGTGGCGCCGAGCACCAGGCCGAGGTCGGCGATGGCGGCGGTGTTCTCGTAGTTGTGGGTCCAGTAGACGCCCTTCTCGAACAGCACGCTGGTCCTCGGCTGCGGACCGGTGCCTCCGCTGAGTAGGAGCGCCGCCTCGCGGATCTTCTCCGACGGGACCCCGGTGACTCGGGCCGCGCCGGTGAGGCTGAAGTCGGGCTCGGTCCGGAGCTCGTCGAGCAGTTCTTCGCGGGTTCGACCGAACCGGGCCCGCCGCCACTTCGGTTCGGCGTCGATCTGGGCACGGGTGGCGGTGTGGTCCCGGACGAAGGCGTGGTCATACCAGCCATGCTCGAGCACATCGCGAACGATGGCCGCGTAGAGACAGGCGTCGGTACCGGGGTTGAGCTGCAGGTGCAGGCCGCCGTTGGCCTCGGCCCACGCCGCAGTGAAGGTGCGGCGAGGATCGACGACCACGAGGCGGGAACCGCCGGCGGACTGCCACTGGGTGAACCGGACCGACTTGGTCTCGTAGGGGTCCGAGCCTGCGACGAGGATCACCTCGGCGGCCCGGTCGTCAGCGAAGGCGGCCCCGAAGGCGTCGATGCCGGCGTCGCTCAGGCCGGGGACGTCGTCGCCCTCGGCTGGGGCGTGGTGGGGCGACCAGTTGGGGGTGACGATGGAGGCGAGGGCGAGCTTGCTGGCCGCGTACGTGTTCTCAAAGAACTCGTACGAGTAGATCTTCATGCCCCAGGCCAGGGGCCCGTGCTCGTCGACCACGTGACGGGACAGGCCGGCCACCAGGTCGAGGGCGAGGTCCCACGGGACGGGGACGAGAGCCCCGTCGACCCGGAGGAGCGGCGTGGTCAGCCGGTCCGACGTGGGGCCGTCCGGGCGGTACAGCTTGCGGGCCAGGGCACCGCCGCGGACCGAATGTTCTCCGCCGACGTTGACGACGGTGGCGTCGGGGTCAGGGAGGACGACGCAGTTGCGGGGCTCGCCGTCGACGTGGACGACGGCGTGCATGTTCTCAGAGATCCAACCGCCGGCCAGCGGCCCGACCGGCAGGTCGCGGCCCAGGGCGTTGTCGGAGGCAGCCGGTCCACCGTCGCGACCCAGGGGCCACGTGTAGGCCACGTAGCCACAGGCCACCGGGCAGTACTCGCAGCAGGTGGTCGACCGGGTGGCATCGGCCGGGGGGATGGGGACCGTCGCCGCGTTCACGTCGACTCCAGGACCCGTACGCCGACGCCGTACAGCGGATCGGCGTGGCCGTAGATGGGCCGCCGTACCCCGAAGGCCACCACGTCGTCGCCGTCAAGGCGGAGCAGGACCCGGGACAGGTGCTGGGTGGCCTGGCCGAAGGAAGGGATGCCGTCAGCGGCCAGGTCGAAGGTCGTGAAGTGGCACGGGCAGGGACCGAGGGTGGCCGTATCGGCCCTGTACTCCTCGAGGGGGCAGCCCATGTGGGTGCAGGTCGACGAGAAGGCGACCAGATCGCGCTCCGGGCCGACGCCGTGCTCGACGGGTCGGCCGATCCGGACCGCCAAGTTCGGCTGACCCTCGGCCGGGTAGTCGAAAGCGGTGGTCTCGCCGACGGCTAGCTCTGGCCACCGGGCGACCCTCACCTCGGGGAACCGGGCGGTCACGGCGACCACCTCGCCGGAGCGGTCCCTCTCCCAGGTGAGGGCCACCGGGGCGACGATGCCGCCGCCCAGCGCCGCGCCGATGGCGCCTCCGGCGATCACGAACTCTCTTCTGGTCAGCGACATGGTCCTCCGATCGGCCCATGGGGTTGGTCGATCGGACGGTATGGAAACCCGTCGGCGGCCATCAGGGGCGAAGGTCCCCTTCTGGGCGTGCACGAAACGGTCGCCGGAATCGGGACCTTCGACCCTGAACGTCGGCCCCATCGCCTCCCTACGGTCGTGTCATGCCAGCGAAGGACTCGCCCAGCCCAAGGCGCCCATGAGCCGATCTCGTCGCAGCCGGGCCATTCCGGCCGGGCGCCTGGGGTGGGAGTTCGCCATCGTCCCGGCCTTCATCGGCTTCGCCGCCGTCCTGACTGTCGGCTTCCTCGTGCTGGCCGCCGTGTCGGACACCGGCGACGACCGGGGAGCGGAAGGTTCGGCCGTCGGCGGTGACGGCCTGGTGGTGGCCGACGAGTTCTTCTACACGCCGGCCAGCGTGACCTCCGGACCCGAGGTCTTCCTGCGGCTCCGCAACGACGGAGCCACCTACCACGACCTGAAGATCGAGGGCGTTGACGGCTTCGTGCTCGTCGCCCACCCGGGGGACGAGGACGAGGGGACTGTGCATCTGGAACCCGGGCGGTATCTCCTGTACTGCAGCATTCCCGGCCACCGCGAGGCCGGGATGGTCGCGGAGCTGACGGTCTCGTGACGGGGCCCGGCGACGGGGGGGATGGGTGACGTGTTGCGGCGGATGAGGTTCAATCGGCGGTTCGAGGCGCCCCGGTTCAGCCGGTGGCGATCCGACCCCCGAGTCCTGGTCGAGGAGTCCGACGGAGCGATCCGGGACGCGATGGTCCAGGTGCTGGAGGAGGCCGGCTTCGAGGCGGTGGGCTGTGGTGGTCCCGACGACCATCCCGGGTCGCGTTGCCCGCTGGTAGCCGACGGGGAGTGCCCGGCGGCCCAACTGGCCGACGTGATCCTCTTCTCGCTACGAATCTCCGACCCGGTCAACCAAGCGGTACTCCGGGCACTGAAGCGTCGACATCCTTCGACGCCGATCGTCGTGGAGGTGCCGAAGCCGAAGGTGGTCGCCCTCAACGAGCTCCTGGTGGGGACGCATCCGGTCCACTCGCCGCTGACCCGCCGCAGCCTGACTCGGGCCGTCCGCGATGCCTGGTCGTCACCCGACCCGCTGGTGAGTGCGGTGGACTGA
>CAYWBE010000067.1:0-8865 GCA_964456295.1 uncultured Candidatus Nemicrothrix sp. | reverse complement strand
CGTGGTGTGCGTGAGGGACGACGTGGACTGGGCGGGACTCCGCCGTGCCATGGGCGACCCCGAATGGTCCCGGGACCCGGTGCTGGACACCGCGGCCGGTCGCATGGCCGACCGGATGCGTATCGAGGCCCTGGTGGCCGACTGGACGGCCACGCTGGACCGTAGCGAGGTCCAGGACCGCTGTCAGGCCGAGGGCGTACCGGCCGGCCGGGTCATGTTCTGCGTGGACCAACTCGAGGATCCACACCTGATCGACCGGGGCTTCCTGGTCGACGTCGACCAGACGGGCCTGGGCCCCATCACCATGGCCGGATCCTGCTTCACCGGGTCGGGCATGGGTCCACCGGCGCTTTCGCCCGCTCCCCTCATCGGGCAGCACAGCCGGGGATTCTGCGTGGACGACCTCGGGATGGAGCCCGGGCGGGTCGAGGCCCTGATCGCCGCCGGAGCCCTCGAGGCCCTGGACTGACCGCATGGTGGCGGCTGACGACCCGTCGGCGTTGCGGCGGCGCTACCTGGACCTGCTTGCCGGCTGCCTCTGTCGGGACCTGTTTCCGGAGATGGAACCGGAGGTGCCGGCCGACGTCCGGGCCGAGGGACGGGACTGGCCGGCCGACGCGGAGACCATGATCGGTCGCCGACGCCTCGACAACCTGATGGACTGCCTGACCACCATCCTGGACGACGGCGTGCCCGGGGACCTGATGGAGACCGGCGTGTGGCGGGGCGGCGCCACGATCCTCATGCGCGGTGCCCTGGAGGCGTGGGAAGACCGAGACCGCTCGGTCTGGGTGGCCGACTCGTTCCGGGGGCTGCCGGCGCCCGATGCGACAGCCTGGCCGGCCGACGCAGGCGTGGACCTGTCCGGTGTGGATGCGTTGGCCGTGTCCAGGGCAGAGGTGGAGGCCAACTTCGCCCGGTACGGGCTGCTCGACGACCAGGTCCGCTTCCTGGAGGGGTGGTTCGCCGACACCCTCCCCACCGCGCCCATGCAACGCCTGGCCCTACTGCGCCTGGACGGCGACCTGTACCAGTCCACCTGGGAGGCCCTCGAGCACCTGTACCCGAAGCTGTCGGCCGGCGGGATCGTGATCGTGGACGACTACGGCGCGTTCGAGCCGTGCCGGCGGGCGGTGACCGACTACCGGGCCCGATACGGCATCACCGACGAGATCGCCGAGGTGGACTGGACCGGCGTCTGGTGGCGACGTGGTAGCTGAGCCCCCCGGCCACGGAAGCGTCCCGGTGGCCGACGGTCCGGGGCCCGGGTACCCCACCTACTTCCACCTGCTGGCCGACGTCCACCGACGGCTGGGGCCGAAGCGCTACCTCGAAATCGGCGTCCATGAGGGCCACTCGCTGGCCGTGGTCGCACCCGGCACCCGGATCGTCGGCGTGGATCCTGATCCCCGGGTCGGCGACCTGGACCATCCCGACTGCACGGTGGTCACCGCGACGTCCGAGGAGTTCTTCGCCTCCCATGACGTGGAGGGCCTCCTCGGCGGGCCGGTGGACCTGGCCTTCGTGGACGGGCTGCACCACTTCGAGGTGGCCCTGGCCGACGTGCTGGCCGTGGAGCGTCATGCCCATCCGGGCACCGTCGTGCTCGTCCACGACGTGGTACCCATCGATGCGACGACCGCGGCCCGGGAGCGGACCACGGCGGTCTGGAGCGGGGACGTCTGGAAGGTGGTGGTCCTCCTGCGGCGGCATCGACCGGACCTCACGGTCACCACCCTGGACGTGGCCCCCACCGGCATGGCGGTCATCACCGGATTCGGTGCCGCCGAACCGCCCGGGATGGCTGACCGACACGGCTGGGTGGATGCTGCAGTGGCCGGGATCCTCCCCGCCACCCATGCCGACCTGGTCGCCATGGGTCCCGATGCCCTGGGAACGGTCCCCTGCACGGCCCACGCGGTGGCCGCCTGCCTCGATCCCCGTCCAGCGGGCTAGACGGGCGCCTGGACCCGTAGCGGAATCTCGAGGCGCTCCGGAAGCAGGCCATCCAGCTCGGCGAGCAGGTTGTCGCGGAGGGCGCGTCGCCCGGCGTCCGCCCAGAGGTTCCTCCGTTGGAGGGGATCCTCGGCCAGGTCCCAGAGTTCCCCCTCGGAGCCCTCGTGGCAGGTCCCGGCCTCGTAGCGGGTGCAGACCATGCCGTCCAGGGTGATCGTCTGGAGTCGATGGTAGGGACCGGTTCCGATGGCTGGGGCATCCGGCCGTATGCTCCCGGGCCATGGCGAACGACGATTCCGGTGCCGGCGTGTCGGCCATCTTCGACCCCGCCCGGTGGGAGACGGTGCCCGGCTTCGACCTGACCGACCTCACCTACCACAGGGCCGTCGACCAGGGAACGGTCCGCATCGCCTTCGACCGGCCCGAGGTACGAAACGCCTTCCGGCCCCACACCGTCGACGAGTTGTACCGGGTGCTGGACCACGCACGGATGACGTCCGACGTGGGGACCATCCTCCTGACAGGCAACGGCCCCTCACCGGCCGACGGGGGTTGGGCCTTCTGCTCGGGTGGGGACCAACGCATCCGCGGGAAGGACGGCTACCGCTACGCAGAGGGTGACACCGCCGAGTCGGTGGACCCGGCCCGAACGGGGCGCCTCCACATCCTCGAGGTGCAGCGGTTGATCCGCTTCATGCCCAAGGTGGTCATCGCCGTGGTGCCCGGATGGGCGGCCGGGGGCGGACACAGCCTCCACGTGGTGGCCGACCTCACCCTGGCCAGCCGCCAGCACGCCCGGTTCAAGCAGACCGACGCCGACGTGGCCAGCTTCGACGGGGGCTTCGGATCGGCATACCTGGCCCGCCAGGTCGGCCAGAAGTTCGCTAGGGAGATCTTCTTCCTGGGACGCGAGTACGACGCCGAGGCCATGCACGACATGGGTGCCGTCAACGAGGTGGTCGACCACGACGACCTCGAGCACGTGGCCCTCGAGTGGGCGGCGGCCATCAACGCCAAGAGTCCCACCGCCCAGCGCATGCTGAAGTTCGCCTTCAACCTCATCGACGACGGTCTGGTAGGCCAGCAGGTGTTCGCCGGCGAGGCCACCCGCCTGGCCTACGGGACCGACGAGGCCCGGGAGGGCCGCGACGCCTTCCTCGAGAAGCGTCCCCAGGACTTCGGGGACTTCCCGTACCACTTCTGACCGCCGACTCCCGGACGACGCCCCCGTGCCGACCCTCCTGGTGGTCCACCATTCGGCGTCCGGAGGCACGGCCCGCCTGACCGAACGGGCCGTAGCGGGCGCCCGCCAGCCGGAGATCGTCGAGGCCACCGGCGTGACCGTCGACGTCCGTGTCCTGGGGGCCATGGAGGCCGACGTGGATGACGTCCTGGCCGCTGACGGCTACCTGCTGACCACTCCCGAGAACTTCGGCTACATGTCAGGGGCGCTCAAGGACTTCTTCGACCGGACCTACTACCCGTGCCTGGACCACACCCGGGGACGGCCGTACGGACTCATCGTGAAGGCCGGTGACGACGGGTCGGGGGCGGTGGATGCCGTGGTGCCCCTGACTGCCGGCCTGGACTGGCGACCGGTGCTACCGCCGCTGGTGGTGGCCGGGGAGTTGACCGATCAGGCCCTGGCCGCAGCGGCCGATCTCGGTGGTTCCCTGGCCGGGGGGCTGGCCGCCGGCATCTGGTGACCGGGTGGACTCCGAACTTCAGGCGACGGGTCGGTTCCCGATGATGCTGGCCCGTTCCATGATCCGGACATCAGGCCAGTAGTCGCTGTTGGCGTAGTGCTGGACAGCCCGGTTGTCCCAGAAGGCGATGGAGCCGGGTTCCCAACGGAATCGGCACTGGTATTCGGGGTAGTCGGCCAATCGGCACAGGCGATCGACCAGGTCCAGGCTCTCCTCGCGGCTCCAGCCGGCCAGTCGCTCGACGAAGATCCGGTTGACGTAGAGGTGGCGACGGCCGGTCCGTTCGTGGGTGCAGACGATCGGGTGCTCCACTTCGGGATACCGGGCCCGGATCTCCTCCCGCCGCTCGGTTGGGACGGACCCACCGAAGGCCCGTTCGAAGCTGTGGATGGCCGAACGTCCGTCGATCTCGGCTCGTAGCTCAGCAGGCAGGCCGTCGTGTGCTCAGGCCGTTCGGCCGGCGATCCGGTCGGAAATGGCCACGCACCGGGTCACCGCCTCCATGATCCGGTCCGTGGCGTGGCGGGACCGCTCGTCGGGCACCGGGCCGACCACCTCGCTCCGCAGGACGAGGTGGCATCGTCGACCCGGTCGCAACAGTGGCCCCAGCGGGGGCAGCGACCGACCGCGTGGCCAGAATCGCTCGGTTCCGCTAGCGCCGTTGGCCACCACCGGGAGGCCGGTGTCGATGGCGACCCGTCCGATCCCGGGATGGGCCCGGCCCACCCCGGTGGGCGCCCATTCCTCTTCGGAGACGATGCGACCCTCGGGCATGATGGCCACCGACCACCCCTGCTCGAGCACCTCGATGGCCCGATCGACCGCCTCGGGGCCGTGCACCGGTATGCATCGCAGTCGCCGGAGCAGGACGCCGACACCCGGCTTGTCGAAGTAGGCACCGGCCACCAACGGCCGGATGGGCCAGGCCCAGCGACTGAACGTGCTCGCGGACAGCAGCAGGTCGGCGAGGCTGCGGTGGTTGGCGGCGTGGATGGCCGGCCCCGGGGGCACCTCGGGGCGGCGGCCCACGTCCAGGCGGGTCACCAGGCCCATGGCCCGGGCCACCCGTCGTTGGGCGGTCAGGAGCGCCTCGGCCTCGTCGGCCGGTGGCCCGTCGGGAAACTGCCTGTTCATCGCTCGGAGGGTACGACCGGGATCAGCCGGTCGACAGGATCTCTTCCCGGTGGCAACCCAGGCTCGAATCCTGGCGGCGTCCGGCGTCGATGGCCCAGACGCAGACCGGACCCTCCGGATCGGCCTCCAGGCGGAACCCGAACCCATGGTCCACCCCGGTCTCGGCCACCACATCGGGTCCACCGTGGACCGTGGTGGCCCTGATCAGCAGTCCTCCCGCCGGAGCGTCGGCGTCGTAGGCCCAACCCGAGACCAGAATCCCCCCATCGGCGGCGACCACCCGGTCGACCCGCCCCACCGGCGGATCGTCGATCCCCCGAGTGGCCATCCGGGCCCCCCGCTGACCGGGCACCCGACAGTCCGGCACTGCCTCGAACCGCCACCCGTCCCCGTGGAAGGCCGGCAACAGGTCGTCCACGATGTGCAGCGAATGCCACTTCCGGTCGTGCAGGAGGATGACCAGGCCGTCGTGGCGCTCCCGGGTGAGGTCTTGGACCACCACCGGCACCCAGGGATGGGTCCACTCCCGGGGGTCGGCCGTCCAACCAACATGGCTCATGTTCAGGGATCCGGCCACCGCCCGGACCATGCCGTTGCGGTCCCCGTAGGGGGCCCGCCAGCATGAGGGTCGGAATCCGGTCCGATCGGCGAGGATCACCGACGCCTCCGCGAGGTCGGCAGCCACGTCGAACGGGTGTTGCTGGGTGAGCGGTCGGTGGTGGGTGGAGTGGTTCCCTACCTCGTGGCCGCGGTTCAACAGGTCCTGGACCTCGTCGCTCCCCCAGCGGGCCGCCAGATTCCGACCCAGTAGGAAGAAGGTGGCCCGGGCGCCGTGACGGTCCAGGAGGTCCAGCAGTACCGGCGTGAGGGCCTGATCCGGTCCGTCATCGAACGTCAGGTGGACCACCCCGGGGTTGCGTCCGGGCGGGTCAGACGCCTCGGCCAAGGCGCCGACCGGTGCCGTCCCGGTGTCGACCACGAGCCCGGCCAGCAGGACGGCGACCAGGATCGTGAGGCCCCGACGGACCGGCGGACGGAACATCCCGGCATCCCGACCCCCGCCCCGGGGAGGTCGGGCCTCAGGTGGTGCCGAAGATCCGGTCACCGGCATCTCCGAGGCCGGGAACGATGTAGCCCACCTCGTTCAGGCACTCGTCGACCGCCGCGGTCCACACGTCGACGTCCGGGTGGGCCGCGTGCAACGCCTCCACTCCCTCCGGTGCGGCCAGCAGGCACAGGAACCGGATGGAGCCAGGGCCGTCCTGCCAGATGCGGTCCAGGGCGGCGGTGGCCGAGTTGCCGGTGGCCAGCATGGGGTCCACCACGATGACCGTCCGCCCCTCCATGGCCGGGAGCTTGCAGTAGTACTCAACGGCCTCGAGCGTCTCGTGGTCGCGGTAGAGGCCGATGTGGCCGACCCGTGCCGTGGGGATCACCCGTAGGACGCCGTCCAGCAGTCCGTTTCCCGCCCGCAGGATGGACACCACCACCGGCTCGTCGACCAGCTCGGGTTGGTCGGAGTCGGTGAGCGGGGTGGTGATGCGGACCTCCCGGAGGGCCAGGTCGCGGGTCACCTCATAGGTCAGGAGCAGGCTGATCTCGGTCAGGAGGCGACGGAATTCCGCGCTGCGCGTCTCAACCCTCCGCATCTGGGTCAGCTTGTGGGCCACCAGGGGGTGGTCTACGACGTGGAGTCCGGCCATGATGTCCCACCCTATGACGGTGGCACGCAGCCCCGGGGAGTGGCGCCGGCGAATCCGACCCCCGGGTATCGCCCTGGAACGACGCGACCTCAGGCGTTGGCCAGTAGCCAGTCCCGCAACACCTCGGTCGCCGAGTCCAGGACCCGTCCCGGGGGTGCGTTGAGCCACAGCGGTTCGGCGGTCGTCACCGACTCGTCCACCGGCCGCACCAGGCGCCCCTGGGCGACGAGGTCCGCCACGAGGTGGTGCCACCCCAGGCCGACGCCCTGGCCCTCCATGGCTGCGTGCAAAAGGACGGTGTAGTCGTTGGTGATTCCCTGCCCTGCCCCATCCGGGGCGCCGGTCCCCAGGGCGGCGAACCATTCCGACCAGCGCATGCGGGACCTATGGCGCTCCTGGAGGGTGAGCAGGTCAGCAGCCATCAGTGTGTCCAGGGACCACGGGGTCGTTCCTATGGACGATGCGTAGTCGGGGCTGCACACCGGGTAGACGGTCTCGTCGCACAGGGCCCAGCGTTGGCAACCGGGCCATCGGGCCCGTCCGACCGGCACGAAGAGGTCCACCGACCGGGTGTCGAAATTCCGGTCGGAGTCCGTGGTGACGCAGCGGACGTCGATCTCCGGGTGGTCGGCCTTGAAGCCGGCGAGGCGGGGAATCAGCCAGTTGCTGGCCGTCGCCGTGGACACCGAGATGGCGACCACCTCGGTGGCGTGGTCGTGCAGGTGCTGGACGTCCCGGACGGCCTGGTGCACCCGGGCCAGGCCTGCCCCCACGCCATCGGCCAGGATCCGCCCTTCGGCGGTCAGGCGGATACCGCGGTGGTCCCGCTCGAACAGGGCGCACCCGAACCACCGCTCGAGTTGCCGAATGGCGTGGCTGACCGCCGACTGGCCGATCTCCAACTCGTCGGCCGCACTGGAGAAGCTGTCGTGTCGGGCCACGATGGCGAACGTGTTGAGGCCCTGGATCGACGGGAGGTCGCCACCTTCGGCGCCTACGCGGCTCGCGATCTGATTCATGACCCCATGAGGTTAGTCCTTCTTTACATGGAGTGAAATGCGATCTACCGTTCCATCGTCACCGCGGGCAGACCATGCCCGAAGTTGATGACATCCCCCACCTGATGACCATCAGTACCGACACGCTGCACGCCGTCACGGAGTCCCGCTGGACATCCGAGGAAGCCTGGGTCGGCACGCGCCGTCCCGTGCACGAGGCCCATGCCCTGCCGGCCGACTGCTACGTCGACGAGGCGTTCTTCAGTCAGGAACAGGAGCGGGTGTTCGCCACCTCCTGGGTGTGCATCGGACTCCACGACGAACTGGACGCCCCCGGGAGCGCCATCGTCCGCACGGTGGCCGGTCGCTCGGTCATCGTGACCCGCAACGCGGCCGGTGAGTTGCGGGCCTTTCTGAACGCCTGCCGGCATCGGGGAACCCAGCTTCTGGACGACGACTGCACCCTCGGCAACGCCATCCGCTGTCCCTACCACCGCTGGGGATACGACCGCGACGGCGCCCTGGTGGCCACGCCCCAGTTTGCCGAGGCCGGCGTGGATGGCTTCGACCCGGTCGACTACGGCCTCCACCAGGTCCGGGTGGACACCTGGCAGTGCCTTCTGGTGGTCTGCCTGTCGGATGCCACTCCCCCGGTGGCGGAGTGGTTCGGCGACCTCCACGCCCGCCTGGCCGGCTACCGCCTGGATGACTGGCGCAGCCACCACAGCCAGACCGTCGACATCGATGCGAACTGGAAGCTGATCAGCGAGAACTTCCAGGAGTACTACCACCTGCGTTGGGTCCACCCCGAGTTGTCCAAGGTGTCCCGGGTCCAGGACCACTACCGCTACCAGGGCGCCGGCATGTACTGCGGCCAGACCACCACGCCGATCTCCAGTGACGAACGGGGTGACTGGTCGGCCATGCCGCCCGCCGAGGGCCTCAGCCAGTCCGACCTGGCCAGCGGCCGCTTCATCGCCCTGTTCCCCAACGTGCTGCTCAGCATCCTGCCCAACCACGTGTTCGTCATGCGCCTCGACCCGGTCGCCCCCGGCGTCACCCGCGAGACCTGCACCTGGCTGCTTCCACCCTCCAACCAGCACGTGGCCGACGCCGACTTCGCCACCACCCGGGACTTCTGGCTGGACGTCAACGGCGAGGACATCGACATCGTCCAACGGGGCCAGAAGGGCTTGACCGCCGGCGGGTACACGCCGGGACGCCTCTCGCCACGATTCGAGGAACCCCTGCACCGGTTCCACAACATGCTCGCCGACCGGTTCACCGGGTCCGCACGGATCCCGACCGGCGATGAATCCGACGACCAGCCGCTCTACGGCACCGGGGTCAACCCGCTGCCGTGGCGTG
>CAYWBE010000066.1:0-8927 GCA_964456295.1 uncultured Candidatus Nemicrothrix sp. | reverse complement strand
GGGATGGACACGGGCACGATCTCCTCGGCCAGCAGGCCGTCCTTCTGTGCCTTGGCGGCCCGTTCGTGGGAGGTGGCGGCGAACGCGTCCTGGGGCCCGCGTTCGAGGCCCAGGGCCGCCGCGTACCGTTCGGTGGCCTCGCCCATGGCGCAGTGCTCCAGGGTGCAGGTCAGGCCGTCGGCCATCATCGAGTCGACCACCGCGCCGTCGCCGATGCGGTAGCCGGCCCGGGCCTTGGTGAGCAGGTAGGGGGCGTTGGTCATGGACTCCATGCCACCGGCCACCACGGTGTCGGCTTCGCCGAGGCGGATCATCTGGGACGCCAGGTGGATGGCGTGCATGCCCGACAGGCAGGCCCGGTTCAGCAGCGTGCTGGGTGCGGTCAGGGGGATGCCGGCGTCCGCGGCGGCCCGCCGGGCCGGGACCTGGCCGACGCCGGCCGCCACCACGTTGCCGAGGTAGGCGAAGTCGACGTCATCGGGGGTGATGCCCGAACGTTCGATGGCCGCCGAGATGGCCGTGGCCCCCAGGTCGGTGGCCGTCCGGGACGACAGGCCGCCCTGGAACCGGCCCATCGGGGTGCGGGCCCCGGCGAGGATGACGATGGGGGAGTCAACGGGAGATGCCATACCGGGACGGTACCGGTCGGCCGCCCCGCGGCCCGATTCCGGCCGGGGTGGCTCCGTTTCCGGTGGCCACCATCTCCGGTGAAGAGCGGGTCAGGCTCCGGCGGCCGCCTCGCCGCGGACCAGGGCGGCCCACAGGTCGGCGTACAACCCGCCGGCGGCCAGCAGTTCGGGGTGGCGACCCCGCTCGACGATCCGACCTTCGTCGAGTACCACGATCTCGTCCGCGTCGACGATGGTGGACAGGCGGTGGGCGATGACCACCGAGGTGCGGCCCTCCAGCGCGGCGGCCAGGGCGATCTGCACCTCGGCTTCGTTCTCGGTGTCGAGGTGGCTGGTGGCTTCGTCCAGCACCACGACTGCCGGGTCCTTGAGCAGGAGGCGGGCGATGGCCAGGCGCTGCTTCTCGCCGCCCGACATGCGGTGGCCCCGCTCGCCGACCATGGTGTCGTAGCCCTCGGGCAGGGCCTCGACCACGTGGAGGATGCGGGCCGCCCGGCAGGCCTCGTCCATCTCGGCCTCGGTGGCGTCGGGTCGCGCGTAGGCCAGGTTGGCCCGCACGGTGTCATGGAACAGGTGGGGGTCCTGGGTGACGATCCCGATGCGGGCCCGCAGGTCGTCCTGGCGCAGCGTGCGGACGTCGAGTCCGTCGAGGATGACGGCGCCGTCGTCCACGTCGTAGAGGCGGGGCACGAGTGAGGCCAGGGTGCTCTTGCCGGAACCGGACGGTCCGACCACGGCCAGCATCGAACCGGGGGCCACCTCGATGTCGATGTGGTGGAGCACGGTCCGACCGGCGGTGCCCGGGGTGGCCTCCACCTCCAGGGACGGGACCGAGGCCTGGTCCAGCCCCGGGTACCGGAAGGAGACGCCTCGGAAGGCGAGGTGGCCGTCGGCGTGGTCGACCGGCGCGGCATCGGGAGCGTCGGCCAGGGGGTCGTGGGCGTCGAGCACCTCGAACACCCGCTCGAACGACACGAAGGCCGACATGACGTCCACCCGGGCGTTGGTGAGCTGGGCCAACGGCCCGTAGAGCTGGGCCACCAGCACGCCCATGGAGGCCAGGGTGCCGATGGTGATGGTGCCGCTGATGGCCAGCGACCCGCCCACCCAGTAGGCCACCGCGGTGCCCAGGGCGCCGAGGGTGGTCAGGGAGATGATGAACGTCTGGCTGTACAGGGCGCTGCGGATGCCGATGTCGCGCACCCGGCCGGCCCGGGTGGCGAAGCCGGCGGTCTCCTCGGCGGGGCGTCCGTAGAGCTTGGCCAGTTGGGCGCCCGAGACGTTGAACCGCTCGGTCATGGTGGCGTTCATCGAGGCGTTGAGGTCCATGCCCTCCCGGGTGATGTCGGCCACCTTGAGGCCCACCCGGCGGGCCGGCAGCACGAAGGCCGGCACCAGCACGAGGGCCAGCAGGGTGATCCGCCACTCCAGCACCAGCAGGGTGACCAGCGTGGTGATCGCCGTGATGCCGTTGGACACCACGGTCCCCAGGGTGCCGGTCAGGGCACGTTGGGCGCCCACCACGTCGTTGTTGAGGCGGCTGACCAGGGCACCGGTCTGGGTGCGGGTGAAGAACGAGAGGGGGAGGCGTTGCACGTGGTCGAAGAGCGCCACCCGTAGGTCGAAGATGAGGCCTTCGCCGACCTTGGCCGAGGCCCGGCGTTGGGCGAACGACAGGCCGGCGTGGGCCAGCGCCGCCCCGACGATGAGTGCTCCGAGGACGGTGAGGTGGCCGCGGTCGCCCGACGGGATGGCGCCGTCGATGATCTCCCGGAACAGCAGGGGCGGGACCACGCCGAGTAGGGAGCTGGCGACCACGCAGGTCAGGAAGCCGGCGATGAGGCGGCGGTGGGGGCGGGCGAACCCCCAGACCCGCCGCCGCGTGGCGCGACCCACTGAGCGGGGGTCGCGTTGCTGCATGGCCATGCTGTGGAGCAGGTAGCCGGGGTCGCGCACCCGGTGAGCCTAGGGACCGGTGAGTCCGGGGATCACCGCCCGGGGGTGACGGTGGGGCCCGGATCGGGATAATCTGACGGACCGTCAGATTTTCGCCGGATGGAGGCCGAGGGGCGCCGTCGGGCACCGGAAGACCCGTCGCCGAGGGAGGCCACCATGGGGACCGCCGATACGCCGCACGCCGCCAATCGACCGCTGGCCGGTCTCAAGGTCCTGGAGAACTCCCTGCTCGGCCCTGGCCTGGTGGCCACCTTCCTGTCCGACCTGGGTGCCGACGTCATCAAGGTCGAGCCGCCGGCCGGCGACTACGTCCGCCAGATGACCTGGCCCATCGTGGAGGGCAACTCGCTGCTCCACCTCCACACCCACCGTGGCAAGCGGAGCATCTGCCTGGATCTCAAGCAGGAGTCGGCGCTGGAGGCCTACCGCGAGATGGTGCGCGAGGCCGACGTGGTCGTCGAGGCCATGCGACCCGGCTCGCTGGCCAAGCTGGGCATCGGCTTCGACGACCTGGTGGAGATCAACCCGAAGATCGTCTTCTGCACCATCTCCGGCTACGGCGCCTCCGGCCCGTACCGCGACATGCCCAGCCACGGCATCGCCTATGACACGTGGGCCGGCCTGATCGACCCGGTGGTCGACGACGAGGGCTTCACCCGCATCCCGGTCATCCCCAACATCGGCATCAACGTCGGCCCGATGGTCGGTGCCCTGGGCATCCTGGCCGCCGTCATCAGCGCCCGGGAGACCGGGAGGGGTACGTGGCTGGAGGTCGCCCAGTCCGACGCCGCGGCCTACATGGACTGGTACCGCATCGAGACCTACAAGGCCTACGAGCGGCCCGCCGACGTGGTCACCGGCAATGCGGCCGACGACTATGAGCGTCGCGAGCCCGGCCTGGCCGGCATGTGGGAGGGCGTCCGCTACCAGATCTACGAGGCGTCCGACGGCCACGTGCTGTTCATGGCCTCCGAGCAGGCGTTCTGGAGGAACTTCTGCGAGGGCGTCGGACGCATGGACATGTTCGAGAAGTGGCCCGGCTCGAAGTACGCCGACCACGCCCGGCACAACACCGAGATGCAGACCGAGCTGAAGGCCATCTTCGCCACGAAGACCTGCCAGGAGTGGCTCGACTTCGCCAACGAGGTGAACACGCCGATCGCCCCGGTCAACACGCCCAGGACCGCTCCCGACGACCCGCAGTTCGCCCACCGCCTGCCCTTCTACGGGATCGAGGACGTGGGTGCCGAGCAGCTGCCGCTGCCCGTCTACATCGAGGGTGAGCTGCCGCCCACGCCGACCATGGCGCCGGGCATCGGCGAGCACACCGACGAGGTGCTGGCCGGGATCGGCCTGTCGGCCGAGGCCATCGCCGGGATGCGGGCCACCGGCGCCGCCGGTCCGCGGACCTGATCCCACGGTCGGTTCGACCGGCCCCTCCTTTTCAGCGGGACAGCACGACGGCCGTCCAGCCGTCGTCGGTGGTGCGGCTGACCTCGGCCAACCCCCGGTCGACGTAGAGGCCGACCACCCGGTCGGTGTGCTCGTCGGGCACGCCGCTGACCACCAGCAGGCCGCCACCTCCCCCGGGGGTCGGAGCGGCCACCCGGGCGGCGACCGGGCCGGAGATCTCCTCGTGGACGACCGGCAGGACGTTGGCCAGCACCAGGTCGAAGGTGCCGTCCACGTCGGCCACCGGCGTGGACGAGGCGTCGACCGTCGATCCGTTGGCCTCGGCGTTGTGGCGCGTCCAGGCCACGGCGTCCTCCTCGACGTCGACGGCCACCACCGGACCGGCACCCAGGCGGGCCGCGGCGATGGCCAGCACGCCCGATCCGCAGCCCACGTCCAGCACGCTGCGTCCCGGACCGGCAGTGCGGTCCACCTCGGCCAGCACGAGGGCCGTGGTGGGGTGGGCGCCGTGGCCGAAGGTGGGCCCGGGGTCGATCGACACCGGGACCTCGCCCACCGGACCACACCATGGTGGGTGGATCCCCAGTCGCCCCACCACGGTGGGGCGGAGCCAGTCCCGTTGGGCCAGCACCCAGTCGGGGAGCGCGCCACCGGGCGCGCCGGGGACCTGGTCAGGCATCCAGGCCGAGCACCCGGACGGCGTTCTCCCGCAGGAACTTCGGCCACACTTCGGCCTTGAAGGGCACATCGCGCAGTTCGGTGAAGATGCGGTCCAGCGACAGGCCCATGGGGAAGTAGCCGGCGTAGATGACCTTGTCGGCGCCCCGGCTGTTGGCGTAGTCCACGATGGCCTTCGGGTAGTGCTTCGGGGCGAACGCCGAGGTGGAGTAGTACAGGTTCGGCCACTTCAGCATGAGCTTGACGATGAGGTCCTCCCACGGCTCGCATCCGTGGCGGGTGACGAACACCAGGTCGGGGAAGTCGTACATGACCTGGTCGATGAGCTCGACCTTCTGGGGGGCGAACGGCACCCGGGGTCCGGGGATTCCGGCACAGCAGAAGACGGGCAGGCCGAGCTCGCAGCACAGCTCGTAGATGGCGTACATCTTCGGGTCGTCGATCGGGTCCTGCGGGTCGCGGCCCGACGGGAAGGCGGTCACGGCCTTCAGGCCGGCCTCCCGGTGCAGCTGGCGGATGGTGTCGAGGCAGGCCGCCCCGTCATTCGGGTCGGGTTCGTGGGAGGCGATGAAGCGGTCGGGGTGCTCGGCGACCATGGCCCGCCCCTCGCTCTTGCCGGGGCCGATCCCCACCATGGCCATCTGGACGTTGTTGCGGTCCATGAACGGCAGGCAGAGCTCCGCGCCCTGTGGAGGGTCCGCCGGCTGGCCGTCGGAGCCGCGGGCCTGGTCGGAGAACGGTACGTCCTTGAACATGTACTGGGCCGGGAAGTTCATGGCCTTGGAGGCCTCGTCCCTGATGCCGGTCAGGTTCTGGTAGTTGAGCTTGGCATTGGGGCCGGCCCGGGTACCCATCATCGTGTCGATGGCCGCCACGTCGCCGGGGAAGGTCGAACCACCGGTGGGCTGTGCGTCGCTCATGGCCCCATCATCGGATCTGACGATCCATCAGGCAAACGTGGGCCCGAGCCGGGGCCCGGTCAGGAGTCACGCGAGACTGGATCCATGGTGGAACCCCGGACGCGACTCACCCGACTCAGCCGATCGGTGGACGGCCACCGGGTGCTGGTCACCGGCGCCGGATCGGGCATCGGTCGGGCCACGGCCCACCTGTTCGCCGACGAGGGGGCGGTCGTGGCCGTCACCGACCTCGACGGGGACCGGGCTGCCGTGGTGGCTGACGAGATCACGGCAGCGGGAGGCACGGCGCGTGCCTGGGCGATGGACGTGGCCGATGCGGCGACCGTGGAACGGGTGGTGGCCGAGGCGGCTCACCACCTGGGTGGCCTGGACGTGCTGGTCAACAACGCCGGCCTCTCGGCCGGTGCAGCCATCGACGCCGCCGACTACGGGGACGTCTGGCAGGGAGCGCTGGCCGTGATGCTCACCGGCATGACGTCGACCACCAGGGCGGCCCTGGGCCACCTGCGGGACTCGGCCGCCGGACGGATCGTGAACGTGTCGTCCACTGAGGGCGTGGGTGGGTCACCGTCCGCGTCGGCCTACACGGCGGCCAAGCACGGCGTGGTCGGCCTGACCCGGGCCCTGGCCGTGGAGTTGGGCGACACCGGCATCACCGTCAACGCGGTGGGCCCCGGGCCCATCGAGACGGGCATGACAGCCGCCATCCCCGACGAGGCCAAGGTGAAGTTCGCCCGCCGTCGGGTGCCGCTGCGGCGCTACGCCCAGCCCGAGGAGGTGGCCCACGGGATCCTCCACCTGGCCCTCCCGGCGTCGACCTACATCACCGGCCACCTGCTGATGGTGGACGGCGGGATGACCGTCAAGAACAACTGACCGACCCGCGCCGGTCGGGAACCGCGTCAGCCCTGGTACAGGCTGAGGGCGTCGTAGAGCACGGCCGGAACGTCGTCGTTGCCCACCACGTGGATGGCCACCCGGGTGGCCACCAGGGTTCCCTTCTTGTGTTCGCGGACCTCGGTGATCCGGTTGCGGGCGTGCAGCGTCGAGCCGACGGGTACCGGGGCCAGCATCCGGAGCCCGTCGGCGCCGTAGTTCACGACGTTGGTCTGGCCGGTGATCCTCACCGAGCCGGTGCGGTTCAGGATGGGCAGCAGGCTGAGGGTGAAGAACCCGTGGGCGATCGGGCCGCCGAACGGTCCGGCGGTGGCCCGCTCCACGTCCACGTGGATCCACTGGTGGTCGCCGGTCAGCTCGGCGAACTGGTTCACCTTCTCCTGGGTCATCTCGTACTCGGGGCCCCAGTCGCTCCACTCCTCGGTGATGGTGGTCCGCAGGCCGTCCAGGTCGTCGAAGGCGATCTCGGTCATGTGCTGCTCCCGTGCGGTGGATAGTGGGCGTGCCCCGGCTTCTCCGGGCTCCCGTGCTGGGGCCATCATGGCCCTGACGACACTAGGGAGGGGCATTGGACGACTACTACCGCACGGCATGGGACGAGTTGACGGCGCCCGGTGCCCCGTTCGCCTGGTCGGTGACCGACGTCCGGGGCGTGCCGACCCGGACCTACGACTCGGCGCCGCCCGACCTGGCCCTCCTGTGGGCCGGCTCGGCGGCCCATGGCGACGCCGACTACCTGGTGTACGGCGACGAGCGGTTGACCTATGCCGAGGTCCACGCGCAGGTCGATGCCCTGGCCGCCCACCTGGCGTCGGTGGGCGTGGGACACGGCGACCGGGTGGCCCTGGCCATGCGGAACCTCCCCGAGTGGGTGGTCGGCTACTGGGCGACCGTCCGCCTGGGCGCGGCCGTCGTCGGCATGAACGCCTGGTGGACCGGGCCCGAGATGGAGTACGGGCTGGGCGACTGCGCGCCGAAGGTCCTGCTGTGCGACGCCGAACGCTTCGAGCGGGTGGCGCCCCACCTCGCCGGCCTACGGGACGTACCCGGGGCCGACCGGCCGCTGCATGTGGTGGCCACCCGGGCCGACGGGGTCGACCTGGGAGGGGAAGCCATCCACTGGGCCGATGCCGTGGTCGGTGCGGCCGACCTGCCGGAACCGTCGGCGGTGGCCATCGACCCGGATGACGACGCCTGCGTGTTCTACACCTCGGGCACCACGGGCCGTCCCAAGGGTGCGGTTCTGACCCACCGGGGCGCGCTGTCCAACCTGCTCAACCTGGCCTTCTGGCAGATGATGCAGGCCAGCGCCCAGGCCCAGGCCGTGGCGGCCGGCGAGCCGCCGCCCGGAGCCGACAAGCAGACCGGCGACGCCCTGCCCGGCTCGGTGCTGGGCGTGCCACTGTTCCACGTCACGGGCTGCAACTGCTGCCTGCACCCGGTCACCGCGGTGGGCGGCAAGCTGGTCCTGATGCACCGGTGGAACCCGGAGGCGGCCCTCGAGTTGATCGAACGGGAGCGACCAACCACGTTCACCGGTGTGCCCACCATGGCCCGGGAGCTCATCAACAGCCCCGACTTCGCCACCCGGGACACCTCAAGCATCACCACCCTCGGCGGAGGAGGCGCGGCGGTCCAGCCCGATCTGGTCCAGAAGATCGAGGACCGGATGGAGGGTCGGCCCAGCACCGGCTACGGCCTGACCGAGACCAACGGGGTCATCACCATCAACGCCGGCCAGTACTTCCTGGCCAAGCCGGCGTCGGCCGGATCCCCGTGTCCGGTCATGGAGGCCCGCATCGTCGGCGACGACGGCCGCGACCAGCCGCCGGGAGGGCACGGTGAACTCTGGGTGCGGGGCGGCAACGTCTTCCGGGGCTACCTGAACCGTCCCGAGGCCACCGCCGAGGCGCTGACCGACGGCTGGTTCCACACCGGCGACATCGGCTACCTGGACGATGACGGCTTCCTGTTCCTGGTCGACCGGGCCAAGGACATGGTGCTGCGCAGCGGCGAGAACGTGTACTGCGCCGAGGTGGAGGCCGCCATCTACGAGCACCCGGCCATCGCCGAGGCGGCGGTGTTCGCGGTGCCCGACGAGCGTCACGGCGAGGTCGTCGGGGTGGCCGTGGTGCTGCTGCCCGACGCCGACCTGACGGCCGCCGACCTGCAGGCCCACACCCGTACCCTCATAGCCGGATTCAAGGTGCCCGAACACGTGTGGTTCCGCGACGAGCCGCTGCCCCGCAACGCCAATGGCAAGTTCGTCAAGCGGCAGTTGCGTGAGGACCTGGTCGGCACGCCGACCGCCGACTGAGCCCGGGCAGTCGAGGAGGAGACCGATGGCCGAGGAGCACGACGAGCAGGGGGAGGCCCCCGATCCCATGGAGCCCGATCCCATGGAGAAGGTGATGGCCCTCATGGCTCCCGGCGC
>CAYWBE010000065.1:0-8967 GCA_964456295.1 uncultured Candidatus Nemicrothrix sp. | reverse complement strand
GGGTCGATGCGGCAGAGGAGGGCTCCGACGGCCACCGTGGCGCCTTCGGGGGCGACGATCTCGACGAGCACGCCGGCCACCGGCGACGGCACCTCCGAATCGACCTTCTCGGTGGACACCTCGTACAAGGGCTGGTCGACGGCCACCGTGGCGCCCACGCCGACGAACCACCGGGTGATCGTCCCCTCGACGACCGTCTCGCCCAGTTGCGGTAGGAGGACGTCGACCATCGGCGCTCCTACCCGTGCAGGGCGCGACCGGTGAGCGACAGCACCGTCTCGCCGAACAGTTCGCTGAGCGTGGGGTGGGGTTGGATGAACGTCGCCACCTCGTCCACGGTGGCCTCCCAGTTCACGGCCAGGTAGCCCTGCCCCAACTGCTCGGTCACCCACGGCCCGACCATGTGCACGCCCAGGATCCGGCCGGCCCGACCGTCGGCGTCCCGGGCGGCGACCACCTTCACCAGCCCGTCGGTCTCGCCGAGGATCATGGCCCGACCGTTGGAGACGAACCGGTGGCTGCTGACCACCACGTCGTGCCCCGCAGCGACCGCCGCGGCCTCGGTCAGGCCGGCGAACGCCACCTCGGGATGGCTGTAGATGCACCACGGCACGGTGGCCGGATCCAACGGCCTGGGCGACTCGCCGAGCAGGTCCCCGACCACGAACATGCCCTCGGCGAAGCCCACGTGGGCCAGTTGCGGGGTGGCCACCACGTCGCCCACCGCGTACACGCCGGGCTCGCCGGTCCGGAGCCGGTCGTCGACCTCCACGAAGCCACGCTCGTCGACGACCACCCGGGTGCCGATCAGGCCCGCCGAGTCGCCACGGGGCCGGCGACCCACCGAGACCACGACGAGGTCGACGGCCAGTTCGGTGACCCCACCATCGGCCGGGTCGCCGTCCAGCGGGCCGAACCGGACCACGGTGGTCCCGTCGCCGGCGGGCTGGTGCCCGTGCACGGCCACTCCGACGTGGACGTCGATCTTGCGCCGACGGAAGGACCGTCGCACCGCGGCGGCCACGTCGGCGTCGCATCCCACGAGGATCTCCGGCGCGGCCTCCAGCAGCGTGACGGCCGACCCGTAGTCCGACAGCATCGAGGCGAACTCGCAGCCGATGGCCCCGCCGCCGATCACCGCCACCCGTTCGGGCACCCGGTCGATGGACAGCAGTTCGTCGCTGGTCACGACCAGCGTGCCGTCGACCTCGAAGCCGGGGATGGTCCTGGGCGTCGACCCGGTGGCCAGCACGACGTGTTCGGCCACCACCAGCGTCGGGTCGCCCTCCCCGTGGTCGATCGACACCACGTGGGCGGCGCCCAGGCGGCCCGTCCCGTCGTAGACGGTGACGTCACGACCCTTGAGCAGACCCGCCACACCCCGGGCGAGGCCGTCGATGACCTTCTGCTTGCGGACCTGGCTGACCGCCAGGTCGAGGTCCGGTTCCCGGTCACCGGCACCCGGCACGCCGACCCCGAAGGTGGACGCGCCGCGCACGGTGCGCAGCACCGACGCCGTCTCCAGCAGTTCCTTGGCCGGGATGCATCCGACGTGCAGGCAGGTGCCACCCAGCAGGTGCTCCTCCACGAGGGCCACGTCGAGTCCGGCCGCCGCCCCGTACAGGGCCGCCGCGTACCCGGCGGGGCCCCCACCGATGACCACCATGTCGTGCTGGACCAGCGAGGAACCGCCGAGGCTGGCCACCGGTGGTCGGGTCACGGAGCCATCACCACCTGCACGGTGAAGGCCACCAGGAGGGCCATGCCACACAGGAGGGCCGAGATGATCAGCATCCGGGTGCTCATCCGATCGACGGTACCCGTCCTAGGGTCACCACGTGAGGTGGATCATCGGACTCCCGATCGCCCTGGCCCTGCTGGTGGCCACTGCCTGCTCGTCGGCGACCCCCGCCGCTCTGCCGGTGTCGTCCACCACGGTTCCCGGGTCCTCGGCCACTGCGGCGCCGACGGCCACCGGTGCGGCAGGACTGGAGCCCGAGCCGCCGGCCATCCCCCACGAGTTGGCGTTCACGGCCACCCTGATCGGCGGGGAGTCACTGGACGGGGCCAGCCTCGCCGGCCGGGACGTCCTGTTCTGGTTCTGGACCCCCGGTTGAGGGTCGTGTCGCAGGGAGAGCTCGGCGGTCGCCGAGCTGAGCAACGAACCGGGGATCACGGTGGTCGGCGTCTCGACCATCGACCCGTACCGGCAGGACCTGGGGGTGGCCACGACCGCCGAATGGGGCATCACGGGATTCCCCAACATCGCCGATGACGGCACGGTCCACGCCCTGTTCGACGTGCTGACCCATCCCACCGCGGTGGCCGTCAGCGCCGCCGGATCACTGGCCGCGACCACCGCCGAGATCGACGTCCCGGGCGCACTCGACCTCATCGCCCGGGCCCGGAGCCGGGACACCTGACCCTCCGACGACCATCCACCGCCCCGACGGCCCGGTGCCGGTCCGGCCCCGTATCCTGACCGGAGCCGATCGACCGCCCGGCCCACCGGCCGGAGCACCCCAGGAGTGACCCCTGAAATGAGCACGTCCGGTTCCGACAACCCCAGGACGCTCAGCCAGCCCCGCACCCTCAGCCAGAAGGTGTGGGACCGCCACGTGGTGCGGTCGGCCGACGGCGAGCCCGACCTGCTGTTCATCGACCTGCACCTGGTCCACGAGGTCACGTCCCCGCAGGCCTTCGACGGCCTCCGCATGGCCGGCCGACGGGTCCGCCACCCCGAGCTGACGGTGGCCACCGAGGACCACAACGTCCCCACGGCCGACATCGACCAGCCCATCGCCGATCCGGTCAGCCGTACCCAGGTGGAGACGCTGCGGACCAACTGCGACGAGTTCGGCGTGAAGAACTACCCGATGGGCGATCCCGGCCAGGGCATCGTCCACGTCATCGGCCCCGAGAAGGGCCTGACCCTGCCCGGCATGACGGTGGTGTGCGGCGACAGCCACACCAGCACCCACGGGGCGTTCGGCGCCCTGGCCTTCGGGATCGGCACCAGCGAGGTCGAGCACGTGCTGGCCACCCAGACGCTCCCCCAGCAGCGACCCGGCACGCTCGCCGTCACCGTGGACGGCACCCTGCCCGAGGGCTCCACGGCCAAGGACGTGGTGCTGGCCATCATCGGGCGCCTGGGCACCGGCGGCGGCATCGGTTCGGTCATCGAGTACCGGGGCGAGGTGATCCGGAACCTCTCCATGGAAGGCCGGATGACGGTGTGCAACATGTCCATCGAGGCCGGCGCCAAGGCCGGACTGATCGCCCCCGACGACACCACCTTCGAGTACCTGGCCGGCCGCCCCCATGCCCCGTCGGGTGCCGACTGGGACGCCGCGGTGGCCGACTGGCGCACCCTGGCCACCGACGAGGGCGCCACGTTCGACCACGAGATCGTGCTGGACGGTGCCGACATCACCCCGCAGGTCTCGTGGGGCACCAACCCCGGCCAGGTCATGGCCCTGGACGGCGACGTCCCCGACCCGGCCTCGTTCGACGAGCCCAGCCAGCAGGAGTCGGCGGCCCGGGCACTGGAGTACATGGGCCTCGCGGCCGGCACGCCGATGCGCGACGTGGCCGTCGACACGGTGTTCATCGGCTCGTGCACCAACAGCCGCATCGAGGACCTCCGGGCGGCCGCCGAGGTGGCCCGTGGCCGACGGGTCGCCGACGGCATGCGCACCCTGGTGGTGCCGGGATCGTGGGTGGTCAAGGCCCAGGCCGAGGCCGAGGGCCTGCCCGCGGTGTTCACCGAGGCCGGCTTCGACTGGCGGGAGCCGGGCTGTTCGATGTGCCTGGCCATGAACCCCGACAAGCTCACCGCCGGCGAGCGGTGCGCCAGCACCAGCAACCGCAACTTCGAGGGCCGGCAGGGCCGGGGTGGTCGCACCCACCTGGTCTCCCCGGCCGTCGCCGCAGCCACCGCCATCGCCGGCACGTTCGCCACGCCGGCCGACCTGGACCGACCCGCCGAGAGGAACTGAGCACAACCATGGACGCCGTCCAGATCGTGTCGGGCACCGCGGTGCCACTGCGTCGCTCCGACGTCGACACCGACCAGATCATTCCCAGCGACTGGCTCAAGCGGGTGGAGCGCACCGGCTTCGACAAGGGCCTGTTCTCCGAGTGGCGCGACGACCGCGGCTTCGTGCTGAACGACGAGCGCTACTCCGAGGCCGTGGTGCTGGTGGCCGGCCCCAACTTCGGGACGGGCTCGTCGCGGGAACACGCCGTGTGGGCCATCCAGCAGTACGGGTTCGGCGCCGTGGTCTCGCCCCGGTTCGCCGACATCTTCCGCAACAACTGCACCAAGAACGGCCTGGTGCCGGTGCAGGTGCCCGAGGAGGTGGGCGCCGCCCTGCTGGACGCCGTCGAGGCCGACCCCGACCTGGTGGTCACCGTGGACGTGGCCAACCTGACGTTGGAGGCACCGGACGCCGGCATCTCGTGCTCGTTCCCCCTGGAGGCCTCCACCCGGGAGCGGTTCCTCGAAGGCCTGGACGACATCGGCATCTCGTTGCGTCACGAGGCCGACATCGACGACTACGAGGCGTCCCGCCCGACGTGGCTTCCCACCACGGCGTGACCGACCACCGACGCACGCTGGGGGCGGTCCCGCTGGCCCTCCTCGCGCTGGCCATGGCCGCCGGCGCCTGCGCGGCCGACCCCGAGGGCGACGGCCTGTCCGGTGGCCGTACCACCACCACGGGCGCCGTCGACGTGTCGGGTACCGAACCGGTGGCCGGACTGGTGCCGTTCACCGAGTGCGACGAACTGCTGCGCCACCTGCAGACCGAGGCCGCCGACCGGGTGGGCCCCTACGGCCTGGGCGGAGGGTGGCACCGGGGCGGCCCGGTGATGCTGGAGGCGGTGGCCATGACCGACGACTCGATGGCCGTCGGCGAGGCCTCGTCGAGGACCTTCGCCCCGGGTGCCGGAACGGCCGACGGGGGGCTCGTCGAGGGACGCGACTACTCGGGCACCAACGTCCAGGAGCTGGGCATCGACGAGCCCGACCTGATCAAGACCGACGGCCGACGCATCCTCGTCGTCGAGGACGACCGGCTCCACCACGTGGCCCTGTCCCCCGATGGCGCCGTCCGCACCGACACCCTCCGGCTGACCGGCCACTGGAGCCGCCAGATGCTGCTGGCCGGCGACCGTGCCCTGCTGATCGCCGAAACCTACGTGGACCACCCCGGCGACGGTCTGACGCCCCGACCGGCCTATGCGGACCTCGTGCCCGAGGGGCACTGGCGGTCGCTGACCAGCCTCATCGAGGTCGACCTTTCCGACCCGTCGGACCTGAGGATGGCCAACGTGCTGACCGTCGAGGGCCACCACGTGTCCTCCCGGATGGTCGGCGGGTCGGCCCGGGTCGTCGTCTCCACGCCGCCCGACGACCTCCCCTTCGTCTACCCGGCCAACGAGAACGGCGAGGAACGGGCCACCCGCTTCAACCGGGAGGTGGTGGCCGAGACGGTGCTGGCCGACTGGATGCCCGGGTTCGTCCTCGAATCGGCCGACGGGACGGTGGTCGACGGGCCACTCCACGAGTGCACCGACGTGTCACGACCCACCACGTTCGCCGGCTTCTCGACCCTGTCGGTGCTGACCGTGCCGCTGACCGGACCCTCGGCCGGGCCGCTGGGCCGCCCGGCCACCACGGCGGTCCTGGCCGAAGGCTCCACCGTCTACTCGGGCCACGAGCACCTCTACGTGTCGACCAACGCCTGGCTGGACCCCGACGAGATGGCCGACGAGGACCGGATGCGGTGGTGGGACCGCAACTGGGACACGGCCATCCACCAGTTCGACGTGACCGACCCGCAGCGGGCCGCCTACACGGCGTCCGGCGAGGTGCCCGGCCACCTCCTGAACCAGTTCTCGATGTCCGAACACGACGGCCACCTGCGGGTGGCCACCACCACCGGCGGACCGTGGCGGTTCGACGACGACGCCGAGTCGATGGTGTCGGTGCTGGAGCGCCGGGACGGCGAGTTGGCGGTCGTCGGTTCGGTGGGCGACATGGGTCGGGGCGAGCGGATCTACGCCGTGCGCTACGTGGGTGACGTGGCCTACGTGGTCACGTTCCGCCAGACCGATCCCTTCTACACCGTCGACCTGTCGGACCCCACGGCACCGGTGGTCCGCGGCGAGCTGAAGATCACCGGCTACTCCGGCTACCTGCACCCGGTGGGTCCCGACCGGATCCTGGGCATCGGCCAGGAGGCCACCGACGAGGGCCGCACCACCGGCACCAAGGTCACCCTGTTCGACGTGTCGGACCTGGATGCCCCGGTGGACCTGGCCACGTGGTCGCCGGGCGGCGGACACAGCGGTGCCGAGTGGGACCACCACGCCTTCCTGTGGTGGGACGGCCGGGCCGTCCTTCCGTTCGACGACTGGCGGACCGACGACCACGGTGCCGTGGTGCTGCGGGTCGACGACGCCGCCATCTACGAGGAGGGCCGCATCGACCACCGGGACGACGAGGTCGTCGAGCCCGTGCCACCGTGCCCGCTGGTCGACGTCGACGGAGCGGCGATCGAGGGCGCGCTGGTCATGACCTGTGAGCGGGGCTCGGGGGCGTCGATGCGGGACCACTGGTGCGATCCCCTCCCCCGCGAGGAGTCGAAGTGGTGGGCCGAGGAGTTCGGCGTCGATCCCGACACCCTCCCCGCCGACCGCGAGGTGGTGGTGTGCTGGCCGGACGGTGGGTACGTACAGCCCATCCAGCGCACGCTGGTCGTCGGCGACGGCCTCTGGTCGTACTCGTCGCGCCGCCTCCAGGAGAACGCCCTGGACGGCCTGGAGCGCCGACAGGTCGTCCCGCTCGGCTGAGCGGCACCCGGGCTGGACGCACCTGGACCGAGGCTCAGGCCTCCAGCACGACGAACGAGCCCTGGACCACCGCGACCAGACGGTCGTCGACGGTCACCCGTACCTCCAGGTGGACGATGCGCCGGCCCGGCTTGATCACCGATGCAGTGGCCACCAGTCGACCCTGGGTGGTCGGGCGCAGGTACCGCACCGAGATCTCGTTCGTGGCACAGATCAGCCCGTCGTCGAGGATCGACATGGTGGCCCGACCCATGGCCGTGTCGGCCAGGGTGAACACCACCGCGCCGTGTACCACGCCGTTCGGGTTGAGGTGCCGGTCATCGACGTCCAGCATGGCGACGGCCGTCCCGGGAACCCCGTCCGACCCGTCACCGATGGTGAAGTCCAGGAAGGTCCGTAGAGGGAACTCGCCGTCGGGGATCTCCTCCATGCTGCTCCTCAGTTCCGTCAGTCCGGTCAGCCGAGATGGCCGGGGCGGTCCACGGCGTTGGGGTCCTCGCCGGACGCTCTGATGCGGGCGATCTTGTTCAGTGCCCCGATGAAGGCCCGCGCCGAGGCCTCGACCACGTCGGTCGACAGGCCCCGACCCGACACGATGATCCCGTTGGAACTCTCGAAGGTGAGGGCCACGTCGGCCAGGGCGTCCACGCCGCCGGTCACCGAGGTGACGTTGTAGTCGGTCATCCGACCCTCGGCACCGGTGGCCACCTTGATGGCCGTGCACGAAGCGTCGACCATGCCGTCGCCCTCGCAGGTCACCGCGACCTCCTCGCCACCGACGCGCATCACCAGGTCGGCGGCCGGGGTGCTGACGCTGCCACCGCGCACCTCGAGACTCACGAACTCGTAGGCGTGGTCCACGCCACCGCCCACCTCCTCGATGACCAGGGCCTCGAGGTCGGCGTCGCTGAGCTGCACCTTGCGGTCGGCCAGCTCCTTGAACCGGGTGAATGCCGCGTTGAGGGCGTCGCCCTGGATGTCGTGGCCCAGCTTCTGGAGGGCGTCACGGAAGGCGGCCCGCCCCGAGTGCTTGCCCAGCACCAGCTGGCTCTCGCCCTGACCCACCGCGGAGGGGTCCATGATCTCGTAGGTGGTCCGCTCGTTGAGGACGCCGTGCTGGTGGATGCCCGACTCGTGGGCGAAGGCGTTGCGACCCACCACGGCCTTGTTGTACTGCACCGGGTAGCCGGTGAGCCGGCTCACGATGCGGCTGGACTTCGCCAGTTCCTCGGTGCGGATGTCCACGTCGATGTCGGTGTAGGTGTCGGGCCGGGTCCGGATGGCCATGACGATCTCCTCCATCGCCGCGTTGCCGGCCCGCTCGCCGATGCCGTTGATGGTGCACTCCACCTGGCGGGCCCCGGCTTCCACGGCGGCCAGTGAGTTGGCCACGGCCAGGCCGAGGTCGTTGTGGCAGTGGGTGGAGATCACGTAGTCGCCCGACACCCGCTCCCGGATCGCCCGGATCCGCTGCGACCACTCCAGCGGGGTGGCGAACCCGACGGTGTCGGGGATGTTGAGGGTGCCTGCGCCGGCGTCCACCGCGGCCTGGAGCACGTCGCACATGAAGTCGAAGTCCGACCGCGAGGCGTCCTCGGGGCTGAACTCCACGTCGTCGGTGTACTCCCGGGCCCGGCCCACCGCCGAGGCGGCCTCGGACAGCACCTGGGCGGGGCTCATCCTGAGCTTGTGCTCCATGTGGGTGGGGCTGGTGGCGATGAACGTGTGGATGCGGCGCTTCGCCGCCGGCTCGATGGCCTCCCAGCAGCGGTCGATGTCCTTGTGGGCGGTGCGCGACAGGCCGCAGATGGTGGGACCCTCGATGGCCGAGGCGATGGCGTGCACCGCCTCGAAGTCGCCCTGGCTGGCGATGGGGAAGCCGGCCTCGATGTAGTCGACCCCCAGACGGGCCAGCTGCTCGGCGATCTCCAGCTTCTCGCCCACGTCCAGGGAGATGCCCGGCGACTGCTCGCCGTCACGGAGGGTGGTGTCGAAGATGATCACCCGATCGGAGCTCGTGCTCTGGCTCATGGCTGGTACTCGTTTCCCGGGCCGCCGGGGCGGCCCATGTGGTTGGTCTGTCTGTTGGTCTGTCTTGATGGTCTGTCT
>CAYWBE010000064.1:0-9037 GCA_964456295.1 uncultured Candidatus Nemicrothrix sp. | reverse complement strand
GGCCTGGGCATCCGGGCGATGCTCGTAGCCGCCTGACGGCGGAGGGGGCTCGTAGCCGCCTGACGGCGGAGGGGGCTCGTAGTCGCCTGACGGCGGCGCGACGGGTCCGCCTACTGGGCGGCGTCGAGGCGGGTGCGCAGGTCGTCCAACTCGGCCTCGAGGCGCTTGGGGAGCCGGTCGCCGATCATCGAGTAGTGCTCGTCGATGAGGGCCACCTCGTGGCTCCACGATGCCGGGTCCACGGCCAGCAGCCTGGCCATCGTGGCATCGTCCAGGTCCAGCCCGGTGCGGTCGATGGCGTCCAGCGTGGGCACCAGCCCGATGGGGGTCTCGGTGGCCTCGCCGCGGCCCGCCACCCGGTCGGCGACCCACTCCAGTACCCGACTGTTCTCGCCGAAGCCGGGCCACAGGAACGACCCGTCGGCGTCCTTGCGGAACCAGTTCACCCAGAACATCTTCGGGAGGCGGGACGGTTCGGCCCGATCCCCGATGGACAGCCAGTGCGAGAAGTAGTCACCGACGTTGTAGCCCGTGAAGGGGAGCATGGCGAACGGGTCGAACCGGACCTGGCCGATGGCTCCGGCGGCCGCCGCGGTCTTCTCCGAGCTCATGATCGAACCCAGGAACACGCCGTGGTCCCAGTCGCGGGCCTCGGTCACCAGCGGCACGTTGGTGGCCCGTCGTCCGCCGAACAGGATGGCCGAGATGGGCACGCCGGCCGGGTCCTCCCACTCGGGGGCGATGGACGGGCACTGCGACGCCGGGGCGGTGAACCGGGCGTTGGGGTGGGCGGCCGGACCGTCGGAGGCGGGCGTCCAGGGACGGCCCTGCCAGTCGGTGAGCTGCTCGGGCACCTCGTCGGTCATCTCCTCCCACCAGACGTCGCCGTCGGGGGTGAGGGCCACGTTGGTGAACACCGAGTTGCCCCACAGGGTGGCCATGGCGTTGGCGTTGGTGGCGTCCGAGGTACCGGGGGCCACTCCGAAGAAGCCGGCCTCCGGGTTGATGGCGTAGAGCCGCCCGTCCTCGCCGAACTTCATCCAGGCGATGTCGTCGCCGATCGTCTCGACGGTCCAGCCCGGGAGGGTGGGCACCAGCATGGCCATGTTGGTCTTGCCGCAGGCCGAGGGGAAGGCCGCGGCGACGTAGGTCTTCTCGCCGGCTGGAGAGGTCAGGCCCAGGATGAGCATGTGTTCGGCCAACCAGCCGTCGTCGCGGGCCATGGTCGAGGCGATGCGCAGGGCGAAGCACTTCTTTCCCAGTAGGGCGTTGCCGCCGTAGCCCGAGCCGTAGGACCAGATCTCACGGGTCTCGGGGAAGTGGGAGATGTACTTGTTGTCGGCATCGCACGGCCACGGCACGTCGGCCTGGCCCACCTCGAGCGGGGCGCCCACCGAGTGGACGCACGGCACGAACTCGCCGTCGCCCAGCACGTCCAGGACGGCCGAACCCATGCGGGTCATGGTCCGCATGCTCACCACCACGTACGGGGAGTCGGTGATCTGGACGCCGATGTGGGCGATGGGGGATCCCAGCGGACCCATTGAGAACGGCACCACGTAGAGGGTGCGGCCCTGCATGCAGCCCCGGTAGAGCTCCCGCATCTCGGTCTTCAGCGTCGACGGGTCGCGCCAGTTGTTGGTGGGGCCGGCGTCGGACGGGTTGGTCGTCGAGATGTAGGTGCGGTCCTCGACCCGGGCCACGTCGCCCGGATCCGAGAGGGCCAGGTACGAGTTGGGGCGCAGGTCGTCGTTCAGGCGTCGGAAGGTGTCCGCCTCGACGAGCTCGTTGCACAGGGCGTCGGCCTCGGTGGTCGATCCGTTGCACCAGTGGATGGCGTCGGGTGCCAGGAGCTGGACCCAGTCCTCCACCCAGTCGAGCAGCTTGCGGTTCTCGGTCGGGTGGGCGCTCTCGCCTGCAGACACCTTGGGTTCCCGTCAGTCGCGATCGTCCCGCGACGATGCCACACCACCGGGTGGAAACCGCGGTTCAGGGGCTGTGACTCCCGTCAATGGAACCGGTCGCCGGCTCCGTGGACGCCGGTGGGAACCGGCCCGCTCCTCAGGACAGGTCGGGGGTGCCCATGTCGACCTCGGATCCCAACGACAGCGAGGTGGCCCGCTGGTCGTCGTCGAGGACGAACAGGACGCGCTGCCCCTGGCGGAGCATGCGGAACACGGAACCCTCGAGGGCACCGTCGGCGAGGTCGAACTCGGCCAGGTCGGTCTCGCGGATGACGACGCCGTCGCCCGTGCCCGGGTCGTACGACTTGACCACACCCTGCACGTCAGCGTCCTCCGTCCGTCGTCCGGCTCAGTGGCCGGCCTTGACGACCTTGCCGGCCTTGATGCAGCCGGTGCAGACGTTCATGCGCTTCGTGGACTTGCCGACCACGGCCCGCACCCGCTGGATGTTCGGGTTCCAGCGGCGGTTGGTCCGCCGGTGGGAGTGGCTCAGGGACTTGCCGAACCAGGGCTTCTTGCCGCAGATCTCACAGACGGACGCCATCACAACACCTCGATAGGGGGACCGGTCGGTCTGGGACCGGTCTCGACAACGCCACAAGGCTAGGGCGACCCGTGGGGGGTCTCCAACCGTGGACACCGACATCGTCCACCCGTCCCGGGTCATGGGTCACGGGTACGGGTCACGGTGATGGGCCGGGGTCGCTCGGGTGGCGATGGCTACGCTCGTCTCCCGTGACTTCCCATTCGCAGGCCACCGTCGGCCGTTCGCTGGATGCCGACGACCTGCGTGCCCTGATGGGCACCTTCCGTGATGCCCTGGTCGCCCACCGGACGACCCTGAACCTGCTGAACGTGTATCCGGTGCCCGATGGGGACACCGGGTCCAACATGACGATGACCGTCAACTCGGTGTGTGACGACCTCGATGCCCTGGACGACGGTGCGGACATGGACGCCGTGGCCGCGGCGATCGCCCACGGGTCGCTCATGGGGGCCCGGGGGAACTCGGGGGTGATCCTCTCCCAGGTGCTCCGTGGCCTGTCGGCCGCCTTCTCGCCCGTCGGGGCCACCGACCCGGTGGGGACCATCGACGGTCGTCTGCTGGCCGACGGCCTGGCCGCCGCGGCGACCGCCGCCTACGGAGCGGTCATGACCCCGGTGGAGGGGACCATCCTGACCGTGGTGCGCGAATCGGCCGAGGCCGCGGTGGCCGCTGCCGATGGTGGGGCCGACCTGCTGGGGGTCGTCGAGGCGTCCCGGACGGCGGGTGGCGAGAGCCTGGCCCGGACGCCCGAGCTGCTCCCGGTGCTGGCCGAGGCCGGGGTGGTGGACGCCGGCGGGAGCGGGTTCCTGCTCCTGCTGGACGCCGCCCTCACCACCATCGACGGCCGACCCGTCCCCGAACCGGTCGAGGTGGCGGCACCCCGGGCGGTCGACGACCGACCCGACTCCCACGGCGGTACACCCAGCCTGGGCACGCAGTACGAGGTGATGTACTTCCTGGACGCGCCCGACGATGCCGTGGGCGGCTTCAAGGAGGCCTGGGCGGCCCTGGGGGACTCCATCGTGGTGGTGGGTGGTGACGGCGTCTGGAACTGCCATGTGCACACCGACGACATCGGTGGGGCCATCGAGGCGGGCATCGCCGTCGGGCGCCCCCACCGGATCCGGGTCACCGACCTGTTCGACGAGGTCCGCGAGCAGGTCGAGGAACAGGCCTGGGTGCGTGACTCGATGGCTGCCGACCACGGCGACGTCGGCGAACCCGTGCCCTGTGCGGTCGTGGCGGTGGCCAACGGTCCGGGCATCCGCGACATCTTCCGGTCCCTCGGCGTGCGCCGGGTGGTGCTGGGTGGGCAGTCGATGAACCCGTCGACGGCCGACCTGCTGGCCGCCGTGGAGGCCGTGCCGGCCGACGACGTGGTGCTGCTGCCCAACAACGGCAACATCATCGCGGTGGCCGGCCAGGTCGACGCCCAGACCGACAAGACGGTGACGGTGGTGCCGACGCGCGGCATCAGCGAGGGCTTCGCCTCGTTGCTGGCCTACGACCCGCAGGGCACCGCCGAGGACAACCTGGCCTCGATGTCGGGGGCTGCCGGGGCCGTGGTGGCCGGCGAGGTGACCGTCGCCGTGCGGGACTCGGGCAGCGACGTGGGCGAGATCACCGAGGGCGACCACCTGGGGCTGACCGGGGGGAAGGTCCGGGTGGTGGCCGACTCGGCCTTCGACGCCACGACGGGACTGCTGTCGGCCCTGCTGGACGACGACCACGAGATCGTCACGGTCATTGCCGGCGAGGATGCCGACGAGGCCACGACGGCAGCCGTGGTGGCCTGGCTGGCTGTCGAGCACCCGGACGTCGACGTCGAGGTGCACGACGGCGGTCAGCCGCTGTACCCCTACTACCTGGGCGTCGAGTAGCACCCCGGTCCCGCCCCGTGGTCGATCCGCCAGCCGCCGCCGGAGGCATCACCCTCCGCGAGTTGGCCGGCCGTCCCGTCACCGACCTGAACGGTGTGGGCGAGGCCCGGGCCAAGGCCCTGGCGGCCGTGGACGTCCGGTCGGTCCTGGACCTGCTGGGCTTCTATCCCCGTCGCTACCTGGACCGCAGCAGGGAGGCCACCGTCGCCCAGCTCGAGCCCGGGGTGGAGGGCATGGTGCTGGTCCGGGTGGATCGGGTCACGGCACGGAGGACCCGCAACCGACGGTCGCTGGTCGAGGTCCGGGTGTCGGACGACACCGGCCGACTCCGCCTGACCTTCTTCAACCAGCCGTGGCGGGAGCGCCAGCTGGTCGAGGGCATGCAGGCGGTGGTGTTCGGGAAGGCCGACGAGTACCAGGGAACCCTCCAGATGGTCGGGCCGGTGGTGGACCTGGTGGGGGACCGGACGGGCCGGATCGTCGCCGTGTATCCGCAGTCCGACAGTGCCGGGCTGCACTCCTGGGACGTCGACGCCCACGTGGGCGAGGCCCTCCGCCGCACGCTGGCCGTCCGGGGCCTCAGCGACCCCGTGCCGGTCGAGGTGAGGGAGCGGTTCCGGTTCATGGACCGTTCCGACGCCTACCGGGCCATCCACCGTCCGGAGTCCATGGCCGAGATGGCCGAGGCCCGTCGCCGCCTGGTGTTCGACGAGTTGCTCCGCATCCAGATCGCCCTGGTGCGCCGCAAGGTCGAGTTGGAACGGACCTCGGTGGGCATCGCCCACCACGTCGGCCCCGTCGGTGGTGACGGCGGCGTGGTCGACCTGGTGGCCGGATTCCACGATCGCCTGGGCTTCGAGCTGACCGGTGCCCAGCGGCGCACCATCGACGAGATCGCCGCCGACCTGGCCCGCCCGGGGCCCATGCACCGGCTCCTCCAGGGTGACGTGGGTTCAGGCAAGACCGTGGTGGCGGTGACCGCCCTGCTGACCGCCGTCCGGGGAGGCCACCAGGGGGCGTTCATGGCCCCCACCGAGGTGCTGGCCGAGCAGCACCACCTCGGGGTGGCCGCCCTGTTGGACGGGATGACGGTGCCCGACCCGGCGACCCTGCTGGGGCACCGTCCGCTCAAGGTGGACCTGCTGACCAACCGGACCACGGCAGCCGAACGGCGCCGCATCGCTGCTGAGTTGGTGGCCGGGGGCGTCGACGTGCTCATCGGGACCCACGCCCTGATCCAGGAGGGGGTGGAGTTCGGTTCGCTCGGGGTGGTGGTCATCGACGAGCAGCACCGGTTCGGCGTCGAGCAGCGGGCGGCCCTCCGGGAGAAGAACCGGGACGGTACGGCCCCGGACGTGCTGGTGATGACGGCCACCCCCATTCCCCGGACGGCGGCCATGACGGTCTACGGCGACCTCGACGTGTCGGTCCTCGATGAGATGCCGCCCGGCCGGACGCCCATCGAGACCACCTGGATTCCGGGTGACGATTCCGAGGGAGACGCCTGGACGGTGGTCCGCGGGGAGGTGGCCGCCGGCCGGCAGGCCTACGTGGTCTGTCCGTTGATCGACGAGTCCGACGCGCTGCAGGTCAGTTCGGCCGAGGAGGTGTACGCCGACCTCTCGACCGGGGTGCTGGCCGACCTGCGGGTCGGGCTGCTCCACGGGCGGGTGGGTCCCGCCGACAAGGAGGAGACGATGCGCCTCTTCCGGTCGGGGGCCATCGACGTGCTGGTGGCCACCACGGTCATCGAGGTCGGCGTGGACGTTCCCAATGCCACGGTGATGGTCGTCCTGGACGCCGCCCGGTTCGGCATCGCCCAGCTCCACCAGTTGCGGGGCCGGGTGGGCCGGGGGGCGCACGTCAGCCGCTGCCTGCTGGTCGGTGAGGCGGCCACTCCGGACGCCGAGGAGCGCCTGAAGGCCCTGGTGCGGACCACCGACGGGTTCGAGCTGGCCGAGGTGGACCTCGACCTGCGTGGGGAGGGGACGATCATGGGTGAGCGCCAGAAGGGCCGCAACGACCTGCGCCTGGCGTCGCTGCGGCGGGACCGCGAGTGGGTGGAGGCGGCCCGCGAGGTGGCGCTCGACCTGGTCGGCGACGGGGTCGCCGGGGATCCGGGCGACGGTTCCGGGCTGGGCGCCCACCCGGAACTGGCCGACGAGGTGGACCTGTTCCTGGGGGCCGACGAGTCGGCGTTCCTGCTGAAGTCGTGACGTGGTCGTCCGGGGTGGGAGGGTCGGGCATGCCCGCGCACCGGCAACCGATGGCCACCCGCACCGCGGTGGACGCCGACGTACCCGCCGTGGTGGCGACCATGGCCGAGGCCTTCGCTGACGACCCCGTCCTGGCGTTCCTGTTCGACGACGGCCCGACACCCGACCCGGTGCGCCGCCAGGCGTTGGTGACCGCGCTGTTCGCCAACCGGCTGTTGGGCGGTCGGGGGGTCGACGAGATCGTGGTACCCGATGATCCCCGGGACGTCCGAGAGGCGGCCGCCGTCTGGGTGCCGCCCCACGGGCCCGACGATCCGGGCCCCGACTACTCCATGGTCCGAGCCGTGAACCAGCTGGCGTTGGGTGACGACGTGGTGGAGGAGCGCCAGACGGCACTGATGCCGTTGTTCAGTGCCGCCCCGTCGACTCCGCACTGGTACCTGGCCTTCGTGGGCACCCGGTCCCCGGCCCGGGGTCGAGGCCTGGCCTCGGCGCTGATCGCGGCGGTCACCGGGCGGTGTGACGCCGACGGGGTGGGCGCCTACCTCGAGTCGTCGGACCCGGCCAACGTTCCGCTGTACGAGCGCCACGGGTTCGAGGTCACCGGCGAGGCGGTGATCGTCGGGGGTCCGACCGTGCCCCTCATGTGGCGGGATCCGCAGGGCTGAGCCGGCGGTACCCGACCGACCGGTTCAGGAGTCGGCTGGTTTCAGGAACGGGTCGACCCGTCGCCGCGGCCGTCGTCCTCGTCGGGCATCACGAGGTCCCAGCGGTCCATGCAGTCGGCGCACCGGTAGGCCACCGGGTCCCCGGGCTCGAACTCCGTCTCCGGGTGGGCCAGCAGGTGGCAGGTCCCGCCACAGTCCACGCAGATGATGGTCGTCGGGGCCTGCACGGTTCCGACGGTAGTCGCCGGTCCTTCCGGGTGGGCTGCTGCCATGATGATGCGATGCGCGTCGTGGCCGGAACCGCCCGTGGCCGGCGTCTGGCTGCGCCCGACGAGCGTCGGGGTGGTTCGGCGGTGCGGCCCACCACCGACCGGGTCAGGGAATCGGTGTTCAACGCCCTCCACAGTCGGGGGGCGGTGGTCGACGCCCGGGTCCTGGACCTGTTCGCCGGCACCGGGGCACTGGGCATCGAGGCGTTGTCCCGGGGTGCCGCACACGCCACCTTCGTGGACCGGTCCCGGGACGCGGTGGCCCTCGTGGAGGCCAACCTCGGGACGTGCGACCTGGCCGGGATGGCCACGGTGGTGCGGGCCGACGGCCCCGGATGGCTGGCTTCGGGCTCCGGTGGAGCGGCTGGCCCCTGGGACCTCGTGCTGCTCGACCCGCCGTACGGGTTCGCCGGATGGGCCGACCTCCTGGAAGGCCTCCTCGGCACGGTGGCCGCTGATGGCATGGTGGTCGTCGAGTCCGACCACGAGGTGGAACCCGGTGCCGGCTGGGATGTCGATTCCCGTCGCCGTGCCGCGGGTACCGTGGTGACGCTGCTCCGGCCGGGGTCCGCTCCGGCCTGAGCCGGGCCGATGCAACGATGGGAAGAGGTGATGAACCGGTGACCCGTGTCCTGTACCCCGGTTCGTTCGACCCTGTCCACAACGGACACGTCGAGATGGTCGAGACGGCGGCCGGCCTGTTCGACGAGGTGGTGGTGGCCGCCCTCATCAATCCGTCCAAGGGTGGTGGCCTCTTCGACCTCGAGGAGCGGATGGCCCTGTTGGACGAGTGCTTCGAGCACCTCACCAACGTGCGGACCACGATGTTCGACGGCCTGGTGGTGAACCTGGCGGCGGAGGTGGGCGCCGACTTCATCATCAAGGGGCTCCGGGCGGTCTCCGACTTCGAGAGCGAACTCCAGATGGCCCAGATGAACGCGGCCATCTCCGGAGTCCAGACCCTCTTCCTCCCCACTGCCTCCCGCCGTTCGTTCCTGGCCTCCCGGCTGATCCGGGAGGTGACCCGCCTCGGTGGTGACGTCAGCGACATGGTTCCCGACCCGGTCAGGCTCCGCCTCGACGGTCGGCTGGGTCCCGGACCGGGGTCGGACGGGTGAGCGGGCAGATGGCCGATCCCATGCCTGAGCCGATGGGCGAACCGGTGGTCGATCCGATGGGCCTGGTGTCCGGATCGGTGCCGGCGAGCCCGGTGGCCGCCTCGCCCGACCCCTACCGGCCGCCGCAGATCGAGGCCATCCTGCGACAGTTGCGCGAGGTGGTGGCCAACGCCCGGCCGATGCCGCTGTCGGCGTCGTCGATGGTCAACAAGGAGGAGCTCCTCGGGTTGATCGACGAGGCGGCGACCCGGCTGCCCGAGGAACTCCGCGCTGCACGGTGGCTGCTGAAGGAACGCGAGGAGTTCCTGGGCAAGGTGCGGCGGGAGGGCGACGAGATCCTGGAGTTGGCCCGGGCCCGGGCCGAACGGCTGGTCC
>CAYWBE010000063.1:2534-9175 GCA_964456295.1 uncultured Candidatus Nemicrothrix sp. | reverse complement strand
TGCAGGTTGGACTCGTCGACCACGTCCATGTCGATGATGCCGATCCGGCCCACGCCGGCGGCCGCCAGGTAGAGGGCGGCCGGAGAGCCCAGGCCTCCGGCCCCCAGCATCAGGACGCTGGCGTCCAGCAGCTTCAGCTGGCCCTCCTCGCCCACCTCGGGCAGGAGCAGGTGGCGCTGGTAGCGGTTCCGCTGATCGGGGGTGAGCGTGCGGGGGGTACGCCACTCGCGGCCCTCGTCCTTCCACCGGTTGAAGCCACCGTCCATCGAGATCACGTCGGTGTACCCGAGCTGCTGGAGGGTGTCAGCGGCGAAGGCCGAGCGGACCCCGCCGGCGCACATGACGACCAACGGCTGGTCGCGGTCGGTGATCCGGTTCTCGATGCTGGCCTCCAGGTTGCCCCGGGGGATGTGCACCGAGTCGGGGATCGCCCCCTGCTCGAACTCGTCGGGCTCGCGGACGTCGAGGAGGAGGTGACCGTCGGCCAGCAGGGCCTCGGCGCCCGCCGGATCGGTCTCGGTGATGCGGGACCGGGCGTCTCGCAGGAGGTCTCGGAAGGTAGCCATCCGGAAATCCTACCGATCTGGTCGGGATTCGACCACCGGTCGGGTCACCGGTCCCCGGGCAGGTTCAGGACGGTGGGCAGCACCTCGCTGATCGACCCCCGGACCACCACGTCGGCCAGGTGGTCCATCTCGGTCGGCGAGCCGTTCACCACCACGACGGCCGCCCCGTGCCGGACGGCCACCGGCACCATGGCGGCCACCGGGTAGACGCCGAGGGTGGAGCCCACGGCCAGCAGCAGGTCGCACCGCCGGGCCGCCTCCTCGGCCCGCTCCATGTCACCGGGGAACAGGGCCTGGCCGAAGCTCACCGTGGCCCGCTTCAACAGCCCGCCACACCCCGGCCTGGTGCAGTGGGGGTCCTCGTCGCCCGCCCGGACCCGCTCGAGGGCCACCTCGACGTCGTCCTGGACCCCGCACCCCAGGCACATCGACCGACGGACCGTGCCGTGCACCTCCACGATCCGGTCCGGATCGGTCCCCGCCATGAGGTGCAGGCCGTCCACGTTCTGGGTGACCAGGGTGTCCAGGCCACCCCGCCGATCCAGTTCGGCCACGGCACGGTGGCCGTCGTTGGGCTCCACCCCGTCCCACATCCCGGAGGCCATGGCCCGCCAGTTGGCCTTCCGGACCTCGGGCTCGGCCAGGTACACGTTGATGTCCGACGCCCGTTCGGCACCGGGGTTCAGGGTCCAGACGCCCTGTGGTCCCCGGAAGTCGGGGATGCCGCTGTCGGTCGAGATCCCCGCCCCGGTCAGGACGACCAGCGGCCCCGCCCCGGCGACCAGGTCGGCCGCGGCGGCCACCCGTGCCTGCAGTTCCTCCGGTGCCCCCGGGTCGTCCGACATCGACCGATCCTCGCAGATCCGCACCCGGCGCGGTCCCGCCGGACCGGTACCCCGGCACCGCCGACCGACCCGGAACACACAGGGGGTTGACAGGGATTGAAAGTCACAGCAGAGTCGCGCCGGCTTCCCCGTGTCGTCCCGTCACCCGACGGGCGACCGAGCATTCGACGAACCGCACGAGGAGGCCCCGTGCCCAGCCAACCGACGTTCCCCACCGACCGACTCCGCATTGAACGCTGGGACGACCCCCTCGTGGACCGGCTCGGCCACGACCCCCGGTCGTCGTACGTCGAGACCTACTGGCTGGGCATCCTCGGCCCGAGCGCCTGCTGGCTGCTGCGCCGACTGGCCGACGGACTGGACGCCGACCCCGACGGCTTCGACCTCGACCTGGCCGAGACCGCGCTGGCCATCGGCCTACGCCTCAACGGTGGCCGGCACGCCCCGTTCCTGCGAACCCTCGGTCGGCTCTGCCAGTTCAAGATGGCCCGCCAGTGCGGACCCGAGATGCTGGAGGTGCGACGCCGCCTCCCACCGCTGACCCTCGCCCAGGTGGAACGCCTCCCGACCACCCTGGGGGACCGCCACCGTGCCCTGGCCGCCGACCGGTCGAGGCCCACCACCGGCGACGAGGTGACGACCCGTCGGGCCCGACGGCTGGCCCTCACGCTGATCCAGCTCGGGGAGGACCGGGACGCCACGGTGCGCCAGCTCGCCGAATGGCGATTCGACGGCCACCTGTGCGAGTCGGCCGCCACGTGGGCCTGGGGTGCCCGGCACCGCCTGGCGGCACGACCGGCGGCCCGCCGCACGCCGGTTCCGCCGGCCGTCCGGCAGTCCCTGGACGGGGCGGCCTAGGCGCTGCGACTTCCCCCGACGGCCACCGACCCGCTCCCTCCCGGGTCGTCCGATGGCCGCACGACGCCGGCGCCGGTGGGCGTCGGCGTCGTCGCGCCACGGGTCACCCGGCGGCAGGCTCCCCGGGCAGTGGCGCCTCAGGCGGTGAAGGAGGTCGCCAGGTCGACCAGCAGGCGCACCCCGAATCCGGTGCCACCCCGGACCACCTCGGCATCGTCCGCGTCGGCGAACGCCGGACCGGCGATGTCCAGGTGGGCCCAGTCGATGCCCTCGGCCACGAACTCCCCGAGGATCAGCCCGGCGGTGATGGCCCCCGCATAGGAGCCACCGATGTTCTTCATGTCGGCCACCGGGGAATCGACCATCTTCCGGTACTCGTCGGGCAGCGGCAGGCGCCACACCCGCTCGCCGGTGCTGGCCGAGGACGCCTCGACCCGGGCCAGGAAGTCGTCACCACGACCCATCAGGCCGGCGATGCGCGGACCGAGGGCCACCATGCAGGCACCGGTCAGGGTGGCCAGGTCGACCACCGCGTCGGGCCTGGCCTCCGAGGCCAGCGACAGGGCGTCGGCCAGCACGAGGCGACCCTCGGCATCGGTGTTGAGCACCTCGATGGTCTTGCCGTTGCGGATGGTCAGCACGTCACCGGGCCGGGTGGCGTCGCCGCCCGGCATGTTGTCGGTCATCGGCAGGTAGGCCCGGACCCGGCAGCGGGGCGCCACGGACGGCAGCACCGACATGGCACCGACCACCGCAGCGGCACCGCCCATGTCCATCTTCATGTCCATCATCCCCTGGCCGGACTTGATGGACAGCCCGCCGGCGTCGAAGGTCAGGCCCTTGCCGACCAGGGCCAGGGTGCCCTTCGGTCGACCCTTCGGCGTCCAGGTCAGCTCCACGAACCGGGGCGGCTGGGTGGACCCACGGTTGACCCCCAGGAGGCCACCCAGGCGGGCCCGCCGGATGGCCGCCTCGTCCATCACCTTGACGGTCAGGCCGCGGTCCCGGGCCATGCGCCGCACCCGGTTGGCGAACTTCGGCGGGGTGAGGCTCCCTCCCGGCTCGTTGACCAGGTCGCGGGCCAGCACCACGCCGGCGGCCACCGCCTCGGCGCGTTCGACGGCACCACGGACACCGGCCGCCGTGCTCCCCACCAGGCTCACCCGGGCCAGGCGGTCGACGGCGCCGTCACCCTTGGTGGACTGGTAGCCGAACCGGTAGAGGGCCAGCGTGAGCCCCTCGACGACGGCGCCGGCGCCCTCGGCCTCCGTGGGGCCATCGGCCGCGGCGGCCGCGGCGGCCAGGTCGGTGGCCAGCGACCGACGGGTGCGGACGGCCCGGGCCAACGACGCGGCGGCCCTCCGGAGGCCAGCCGACGACAACCCCTCGGCACCCCCCAGGCCCACGGCGGCCACCAGGCGACCGTCGACGGGGACCACCTGGACCTGGCCGGCCCGGGCCTCGAAGCCCAACCGGCCCAGGTCGGCGCGGTCCAGCCCCGACGGGAGGGCCTCGTCGTCAGCCAGCCGTTCGGTGGTGATGCCGTGGGCCACCACCTCGGCACGGGCCGGGGCGCGACGGGCGGTCGTGAACTGGGGAGCGGTGAAGGAGACGGTCATGGGAGGTCCTCGGGAGGTCGATGACGGACGGGACGGCTCGACGGGAGCCGGTTCACTTGGGGACGGACCGGGTGGCCAGCGAGCCGCCGTCGGCGGCACCGGCCTCCTGCCAGCGGGCCAGCGTCCACAGCAGGTCCGACAGGCGGTTCAGGTACGGGAGCACCGACGATCCGTCCACCGCGGCGGCCAGGGTGGACCGCTCGGCCCGCCGGCAGACCGTGCGGGCCACGTCGAGGCGGGCCGACACCTCGTCCTGGCCGGGGACCACGAACTCGGTCGGCGGGTCGAAGCGGGCCGACACGTCGTCGATCAGCCCCTCCAGGGCGGTCACCATGGCCGGCGTGGGCCTCGAGCCCGACTCGTCCAGTTGGTCGACCCGGTCGGGGTTGCAGGCCAACTCGGCCATGACGAGCCAGAGGTCCCGCTGGAGGCCGACCAGGATGGCGTCCAGGTCCGGTCCGGCGGCCGCCCGGGCCAGGCCGATGGCCGCCTGGGTCTCGTCGACGTCGCCGTAGGCCACCGGCTGGGGGGCGTCCTTGGACACCCGACCCCCGTACAGCAGGCCGGTCGTCCCGTCATCGCCCTTCCGGGTGTACACGCGTGCCTCGGTCATCAGGACCGGGATCCTACCCGTGGGCCGGATTCCGACTTCGGGCCCGGGTCAGGGGGCCGGTTTCAGGAGCCGGTCTCAGGAAAGGGTGGCCCGGGCCACCAGGTCCATCCCGAAGGCGGTGAGGATGGCCAGGTAGAGCAGCCCGGTGGCCGCCATGACCGCCGAGTACTGCCGCTCGCGCAGGGCGGCGCGGGTGGCCACCACCAGGGCCAGCGTCGCCACGGTGGACGCCACCCAGAACCAGCCCAGCAGCCCGTTGTACCCGTCGTCGATGGTGCCGTCCAGCACCGAGACCATGCCGGTCGGCCACAGCAGCACGGCCACCTCGAACGGCCAGGACCAGCCGGTCCAGCGCACCAGCTCGATCAGTGGCCCCCTGGCCAGACCGGGCTGGACGAGGTACCAGTGGCCCAGCAGCATGGCGTCGCTGACCGCACCCAGGAACACCGCACCGACCAGCATCCGGGCCACCGACAGGGCGGCCGGATCTCCGGCGGCCAGGCCGGCGGCCACCAGGCCCACCAGGCCGACCAGCGGGGCCACCAGGTCCAGGTGCGGAGGGAACTCCGGCCCGTCGTCGAACGTCCGGGCGTCCCGGTCGATGCCGGTCATGGCGGCCACCCGGGCCGTCCGGCGCTCCTCGGTCCCCCGTTGGCCGGCCACCCCGGCCCGCCGACGGACCACCGAGACGACCATGGCCACCGTGGTGGCCACCACCACCCCGATGCCCGATGCCTCGCGGACCGGCTCGGGGTCCACCAGCAGCCCGACGACCACCGCGCCGGCGGCCATCGCCCCGAAGGTGATGCGCATGGTCCAGCCGTAGCCGATGCCCACCTCGCGGCGTCGGCCGGTCACCCACAGGAAGAACAGGCCACCGGTCGCCCACTGCAGCAGCACGCTCGCTGCGTCGAGGTCGATCATGGTCGGTCAGGGTCCGGTCGGTCGGGGCTGGTCGGAGCGGGCGCCCGGTCAGCCGTCGACCACGGCCAGGCCGTGGTCGATCCGGTTCAACGGATCGGGACCGTCGTCGGTGGCCACCACGATGTCCTCGAGGCGGGCCCCCCACACCCCGGGCACGTAGATCCCCGGTTCGACGGAGAAGGCGTGACCGGCCGCCAACGGCAGGTCGTTGCCGTCCACCATGTTGGGATGCTCGTGGGCCTCCACCCCGATGCCGTGGCCCGTCCGGTGGACGAAGAACTCGCCGTAGCCGGCGTCGTCGATGACCCGGCGGGCCGCCGCATCGACCTCCTGGCACGGGGTGCCCACGGTGGCCGCGGCCACCCCGGCGGCATGGGCGGCGTGCACCACCTCGTACAGGTCGGCGAACCCGCCCGGGGGCGGCCCGATGTGGACGCAGCGGGTGATATCGGAGCAGTAGCCCACGCCGTCGGGTCCCTCCATCGTCCCGCCGATGTCGAACAGGACCGACTCGCCGTCCCGGATGGTCCGCGAGCCGGCCTCGTGGTGGGGGCTGGCCGCGTTGGGGCCGGAGGCCACGATGGTGAAGTTCACCCGCTGGTGCCCCTCGTCGACGATCCGACGGGCGATCTGGGCGGCCACGTCGGCCTCGGTCCGTCCGACCAGCGGCATCCGGCCGGCCTGGACGTCGGCCAGGATCCGATCGACAGCGGACGCGGCGCTCCGCAGCGCCGTGACCTCGGCGGCGTCCTTGACCATCCGGATGGGCGCGGTGACGTCCGATGCCCGGGTCAGGGCCAACCCGGGGCAGGCGGCCAGCAGGTCGACGGCGAAGCCGGCCCACATCTGGTCGCCGACGGCCGCCGTAGCGGCACCGCCCAGCCGGTCGGCCACCAGGGCGATGGCGTCCTCGCCGTCGCGCCACGTGACCATCCCGAAGACGTCGGGCCGCTCGACCACCCGTGGCGCCTCCAGGTGGGGCACCACCAACGTGGCCTCACCGTCCCGGGGCACCACCAGCATGGTGAGGCGCTCCAACGGCATGGCCTCGTAGCCACAGAAGTACGGCAGGTCGGCCCCGACCGACAGGAGCAGGACGTCGACCCCGCGGTCGGCCATGGCCGCCCGGGCCCGGGCGAGTCGCTGGAGGAACATGGCGTCAGGCTAGGGGTGACTACCGCGACGACAGGGCGACGGGCACGGGTCCGCCAGCCGG
>CAYWBE010000063.1:0-2434 GCA_964456295.1 uncultured Candidatus Nemicrothrix sp. | reverse complement strand
GCCGGACCGGCCAGCGACGCCGCAGCCTGACGAGCGTGGTAGCTCGACCGGGTCAACGGACCGGCCTCCACGTGCCCGATGCCCAGGGCGGCGCCCACCTCCATCCACCGGTCGAAGGCCGACGGGTCCACCCACCGGTCGATGGGCAGGTGGTTGGTGGTGGGCTGCAGGTACTGGCCGATGGTCACGATGTCGCAGCCCACGGCGGCCAGGTCGGCCAGGCAACCGTCGACCTCGTCGTCGGTCTCGCCGATGCCGACCATGATCGACGACTTGGTGGTCAGCCCGGCCGCCCCGGCCCGGGCCAGGACCGAGAGGCTCCGGGCGTAGGAGGCCGACGGACGGACCCGCCGCTGCAACCGGGCCACCGTCTCGACGTTGTGGTTCAGGACGTCGGGGCGGGCCCCGAAGATCGTGGACAGGGCCTCGACGTCACCACGGCAGTCGGGGATCAGCACCTCGACGGCCACCGACGGGTCGGCCGCCCGGATCGACCCGATGGTCGCCGCGAAGGCGCCGGCACCGTGGTCGGCCATGTCGTCGCGGGCCACCGCGGTGACCACCGCGTGGGACAGGCCCATCTCGACGACCGCCTCGGCCACCCGACGGGGCTCGTCGGGGTCGACGGGGTCGGGACGGCGGGTGTCGACGAGGCAGAACCCGCACGCCCTGGTGCAGCGTTCGCCGTTGATCATGAAGGTGGCCGTGCCGTCGTTCCAGCACTCCGGGATGTTGGGGCAGCCCGCCTCCTCGCACACCGTGGTCAGCCGCTGCTGGCGCAGCAGGGAGCGCACCCGCCGGTAGCCGGGACCGGTGTCCAGCGGCACCCTCATCCACGGGGGCTTGCGGCCCAACCGGACGTCGACCGGGGCCGGCACCCCACCCGGCCCCTCGCCGCGGCTGAACGGGCTCAGATCGTCGCGCCGGCGGGCCACGTCGGCCCGGTCCACCGGCCCGTCGGCCCACCGCTCGGCGGCCCGTGCCGCCACCCGGTCCACCACCTCGGCCATCGGCACGTGGATCCCCTCGGCGGCCAACGAGGTCACCCCGAACTCGGTGATGCCGCACGGCACCATCCGGTCGAAGTGGTCCAGGTCGGGGGCCACGTTCAGGGCGAAGCCGTGCATGGTCCGACTCCGGGTGAGCTTCACCCCGATGGCCGCCACCTTCCGGGGCCGGGGCCCGTCGGGCTCCACCCACACCCCGGGGTACCGGTCGAGGCGACCCACGTCGTCCAGGCCCAGGTCGCGGCACACCGCCATGACGACGTCCTCCACGGAACCCACGTAGGCCGCCGTGTCGGCCATCCCACCGCCGCGCCTCCCGGGGAGGTGGAGCAGCGGGTAGCCCACCAGTTGGCCCGGCCCGTGGTAGGTGATGTCGCCGCCCCGGTCGGCCCGGACCACCTCGGCGCCGATCTCGGCGGCCGGGGCCAGCAGGTGATCGAGGGTGGCCCGCAGGCCGAGCGTGTAGACGGCATGGTGCTCCAGCAGCAGCAGGTGGTCCTGCGGGGTGGCCGGGTCGTGGCCGTGGATCCGCTGCTGGAGGGCCAGGGCGTCGCGGTACCGGACCCTGCCCAGCCACCGGACCCGGAACGGCCTGGCCGCCGAGGTGGTGGTCACCGATCCGCGCCGGCCGCCCAGCGGGCCGCCCAGTCGGCGTCCTCCAGGGTCCGCTTCATCGACCGGAGGAACGCCGCGGCATACGCCCCGTCGAACGCCCGGTGGTCCCACGCCAGGGCGAGCACGCCGAGTGACCGGGCCTCGATGGTCTCGCCGCCGTCCGCGTCGGCGACCACCGCCGGTCGCCGGGCGATGCCGTCGGTGGACAGGATGGCCACCTGGGGCTGGTTGATGATCGGGAACTGGAACAGCGTGCCGTACTGGCCGGGGTTGGTCACCGTGAACGTGCCGCCGGACAGGTCGTCGGGAGCCAGGGACCGGCTCCGGGCCCGGGTGGCCACGTCGACGATGGAGCGGGCCACGTCCTGGATGGACCGCTCCTGGACGCCCCGCACCACCGGGGCCACCAGGCCCTCGAAGTCCAGGTCGACGGCCACGGCCAGGTTCACCGTCCCGTGCACGATCAGCTCGTCGTCGCCCACCGAGGCGTTCAGCCGGGGGAACTCGGCCAGGGCGTCACAGAGCGCCGACACGATGAACGGGAGGTGGGTGAGGCTGGTGCCCTCGGCGGCCCGCCAGGCCTCCTTGTTGGCCGAACGCACCACGTCGACCGCCGTGTAGTCGACCTCCATGGCGGTCAGGACGTGGGGCGAGGTGGCCTTGGACGACACCATGTGGCGGGCCGTGGCCCGGCGGATCCCGTCGAACGGTTCAGCCCGTCCGGGGTTGTCGCGCAGGAAGCGCTCCACGTCGGACCGGGTGATGCGTCCAGCCACCCCGGTGCCGGTGACCCGTGCCGGGTCCACCCCGTG
>CAYWBE010000062.1:0-9178 GCA_964456295.1 uncultured Candidatus Nemicrothrix sp. | reverse complement strand
TGATCCTGTCCATCGCCCGTGGAGGCCTGTTCGTGGCCGGTTCACTGGGCTACGCGCTGGCCGTCAAGAACCTCTACGTGATGAACGTGGAGTACTACACCGGGGTGGACGAGCGCCTCGACATTCCGGTGATCCTCCCGCCGTACGTGGACTGGGTGGACCTCGGTGACAAGCGCATCCTGATCGTCGACGACGTGGCCGATACCGGCCATACCCTGGACCTGGTGCGCGAGACCGCCCTGGCCCAGGTGGCCGAGGTCCGTTCGGCCGTGCTGTACCAGAAGCCCCAGTCGGTGGTCGACTGCGAGTACGTGTGGCGCCACACCGACCGCTGGATCAACTTCCCGTGGTCCACCGAGCCGCCGGTCGTCGACCTGGAGGGCGCGGGCACGACCGTCCTGGACGCCTGACCCGACGGGTCGCCCTCCGGCCCGGATCAGGCGTGGATGGGGGCCCGGCGGGACGACCAGTCCTCGATGCGCTCCAGTTGGCCGGCCGCCATCAGCAGCAGGTCCTCGCGACCGTAGGCCCCCACCAGTTGGACGCCGACCGGCAGGCCGTCCGAGGAGCCCAGGGGTAGTGAGATGCCGGGCTGGCCGGTGCAGTTGAACGGTGAGGTGTACACCGAATAGGGGAGCGATGCCTTCGATCCCCGGACCGGATCGTCATCGGTCGGCGTGAGCTCGCCGATGCGGGCCGGCGGCTGGGCGGTGGTCGGGGTGAGCAGCAGGTCGAAGTCGTTCCACCACGAGGCCATGGACCGGCGCCAGCCTCCGAGGATGGCCTGGGAACGGATGTAGTCGGGTGCCGTGTAGCCGCGCCCCCGCTCGGCCATGGCCCAGGTGCCCGGTTCGACGTCGTCGGAGGTGACCGTACGACCCAACTGTTCGCCGAGGGTCAGGAGGCTCACCACGGCCCCGGCCGACCAGTTGACGGTGAACGCCCAGGCCAGGTCCTTCAGTTCGCCCAGGTGGAGGAAGGCCTCCGGTCGGGATTCCACCACCTCGTGGCCGAGGTCGGCCAGCAGGTCGGCCGTGCGACGGGTCGCCGCCTCGCAGTCTGCGTGGGTCTCGAGTCGGTGGTTGTCGGGCATGAGGCCGATCCGGAGGCGACCGGGGTCGTCGTCCACGCAGTCGGCGTAGGGGCGGCCGTGGTCGGGGGCCACCACGCCGTCGCCGAGGAAGGGGATGGCCGCCGAGTCGAGGATGGCCGCCGAGTCGCGCACGCTGTGGCTCACCACGTGCTGGCACGAGAACGACCATTCCTCCTTCGGGCCCTGGGAGACCCGTCCCCGGGACGGCTTGAGGCCGACCAGGCCGCACATGGCGGCGGGGATGCGGATGGACCCACCGCCGTCGCTGGCGTGGGCGGCCGGGAGCATCCCGGCGGCCACCGCGGCGGCTGCGCCTCCCGACGAGCCACCGGTGCTGTAGTCGGTGTTCCACGGGTTGCGGGTGGGACCGTGGGCGAGGGGCTCGGTGGTGGCCACCAGTCCCAACTCCGGGGTGTTGGTCCGGCCGACGATGACGAAGCCGGCGTCCTTGTAGCGGGTGACCAGGTTGGAATCCACGTCGGCCGTGAACCCGGCATCCCTGAGCGCCCGGATCCCGGCATGGTGGGGCTGGCCGGCCTCGGTGGACCACAGGTCCTTGATGAGCATGGGCACGCCGCGGAACGGTCCGTCGGGCAGGTCCGGCGAGGCGGCCAGAGCGAGGGCCTGGTCGAACTGTCGGTGGATGACGGCGTTCAGGTCCCCGTCGAGAAGTTCGATCCGGTCGATGGTGGCCTGCACGGCCTCCACCGCCGACAGGTGGCCGTCGCGGATGAGGCCGGCCAGGCCGACGGCGTCGACCCGGGCCAGCTCAGCATCGGACGCCGGAAGGGAGGGGGAGGAACTGCTCATGGGCGCGGACCGTATCGGAGGGGTGGGTTCCGGCCGCCTTCGGCGCATTATGCGACCTAGTCGGTCTCGGCGCGTTCCAGGTAGTTGTAGACGGTGAACCGGCTCACCCCGAGGGCCTCGGCCACGTCCTCCACGGACTTCCGGAGGGTGAACGCTCCCCGTTCGTGCAGCAGGGCGACGGCTTCCTGCTTCTGGGAACGGTTCATCTCGGGGCACGGGAGGCCCATGTCGCGTTCCACCTCGGCGATGAGCGTCGGGAGGGCGTCGTGGAGGTCGAGATGGGGGTCGGGTGGTCGCACGACGGCCAACGCCCGGCCGTCCCAGGTGACCTCGAGGGTGTCGTCGGCGGCGTCGCTCCGGGGGAGCAGGGTGCCGCCGAGGGCTTCCACGACGGGACGCAGCATGTCCATCAGCTGGTCCTGCAGCGTCTCGGGAGGGGCCACGGGCCAGACCCTAGCCCCGGCCCAATAGTTGACAAAATGTTGACGAATGGACCCCGGCGCGGCAGCATGTCGTGGTGACGGTGACCATCGCGAGATCCATCGATGAGGCCTGCGCGGCCCTGGACGCCGATCCGGAGGCTCTGGTGCTGGCCGGTGGCACCGACCTGATGGTCGAGGTCAACCGCGGGGCCCGACCGGTCGGACACGTGGTGGCCGTGGATCGGATCCCCGAGCTCCGGGGATGGAGCCTCGAGGACGGGCCGCGGACGGTGCTGCGCCTCGGTGCGGGAACGACCTGTTCCGATCTGGCGGAACCGGCGTTGGCGGCTCTCGTGCCCGCTCTGGCCCAGGCGGCCCGGACCGTCGGCTCGCCACAGATCCGCAACGCAGCCACCCTCGGCGGCAACCTGGCCACCGCCTCACCGGCCGGGGACACCCTGCCCGTGCTGGCTGCGCTGGACGCCGAGGTCGAACTCCGTTCGTCGGTTGGCATCCGACGGCTGCCGCTGGACGAGTTCGTGGTGGGGGTGAAGGCCAATGTCCTCGCCCCGGGCGAGATGATCACCGCGGTCCGGGTTCCGGTACTGGACGGGCCCCAGGAGTTCCTCAAGGTGGGGACCCGCAACGCCATGGTCATCTCGGTGACCTCGCTGGCCCTGATCGTGGACCGGCCCGGCCGGAGCGTCCGGGTGGCCCTGGGGTCGGTGGCCCCTGTGCCCGTCCGGGCCGTCGAAGCCGAGGTGCTGGCCGCCGAGCGCCTGGACTTCGATGGCATGGAAGCTCCCACCGCCGAGGTCGTGGACCGCTTCGCAGCCCTGGTGGCCGACGCGGCTCGTCCCATCGACGACCACCGGGGTTCAGCGGCCTATCGGCGCCACGCCGTGGGGGTGCTGGCCCGGCGGGCCCTCCGAAGGTCCTTTCCCGGCGTCCCCCCGGTGGCCTCGTGACGACCGACGGGGAGTTCTCCATGGTGGTCAACGGCGCCCGTCGCACCGTCGTCGATGCCCGACCGGGCGAGAGCCTTCTGTTCGTCCTCCGGGAGCGCCTCGGCCTGGCCGGGTCCAAGAACGCCTGCGAGGAGGGGGAGTGCGGTTCGTGCACCGTGCGCGTCGACGGCCAGACGGTGTGCAGCTGCCTGGTGCTGGCCGCCGCGGCCGCCGACCGGGAGGTGGTGACCATCGAGGGTCTGGGTACGGGTGGTCACCTCTCCGACGTGCAGCAGGCCTTCCTGGACGCCGGGGCGGTGCAGTGCGGGTTCTGCACGCCGGGCCTGCTCATGGCCGTGGACGCCCTGTTGGAGGCGACCGCCGAGCCTGACGACCTGGAGGTCCGGGAGGCCATCTCGGGCAACCTCTGTCGCTGCACCGGCTACGGGCGGATCCTGGATGCCGTGGACCGGGCCGTGGTGATCCGTCGGTCCGAGGTGGCGTCGTGACCACCGTCGAGGCACCCGTCACGACGCCTGTCACCACGGGTCCGCGCATCGGTCAGGACGCCCCACGCCCTGACGGCGTGCCCAAGGTGACCGGTGGCTTCGCCTTCTCCAGCGACCTGCACCACGACGGGATGCTGTGGGGCGCAACCCTGCGCTCGCCGCACGCCGCGGCCCGGATCCGGGGCATCGACGTCGGTCCGGCGTCGGCCATCGCCGGGGTGTACGCCGTGCTCACCCACGAGGACGTGCCGGGGAGTCCCACCTACGGGTTGGAGCACCGCGACCAGCCGGTGCTGGCCGCTGGCGTGGTTCGCTACGAGGGTGAGCCGGTGGCCGTGGTGGCCGCCGACCACCCCGACACGGCCCGCCGGGCCGTGGAGGCCATCGTCGTCGACTGGGAGCCCACCCCGCCGCTCGTGGACCCGTCGCTGGCCGAATCGGCCGACCCGATCCATCCCGACGGGAACGTCATCCGTCGCATCCACCTTCGCCACGGCGACCAGGCGGCCGCCGAGCGGTCCGACCTGGTATCGGTGGAGGGCACCTATGAGGTCGGCATGCAGGACCAGGCCTTCCTGGGGCCGGAGTCGGGGATGGCCGTCCCCGATGGAGGGGGCGGCGTCGACCTCTACGTGGCCACCCAGTGGCTGCACGTCGACCGGGACCAGGTGGCGGACTGCCTGGGCCTCCCGCATGACCGGGTGCGTCTGACCCTGGCCGGGGTGGGAGGGGCGTTCGGGGCCCGGGAGGACCTCAGCCTCCACGTCCACCTGTGCCTGCTGGCCCTGCGGACCGGTCGACCGGTGAAGATGTCCTACGGGCGCGAGGAGAGCTTCCACGGCCACGTGCACCGGCATCCGGCCCGCATGTGGTACCGCCACCACGCCACCACCGACGGCGACCTGGTCCGGGTCGAGGCCCACCTCCTGCTGGATGGCGGGGCCTACGCCTCGTCCAGCGGTGCGGTCATCGCCAACGCCACCTGTTTCGCCGCCGGTCCGTACCGGGTGCCGTCCGTGGAGGTCGAGGGCGTGGTGGTCCGCACCGACAACCCGCCCTGCGGTGCCATGCGGGGCTTCGGCGCCGTCCAGACCTGTTTCGCCCACGAGGCCCAGATGGACCGGCTGGCCGTCGCCCTGGACATGGATCCGGTGGCCCTGCGCATCCGCAACGCCCTGGAGCCGGGAGACCGGTTGGCCACCGGCCAGGTGGTCACCGGGACGCTGCCGGTGGCCGAGGTGCTGCGGGCGTGCGCCGACCATCCGTCGGCGGCCGTCGGACCAGACTTCCCCATGGCCCGACCGGGTGGGGCCGGTCGCACGGCGGACGCCGACCACGTGGTGCGTGGCGAGGCGGTGGCCCTGGGCTTCAAGAACCTGATGTTCTCCGAGGGCTTCGACGACTCGAGTGCCGCCCGCTGCGTCCTGCACGAGGGCGTGGCCACCATCACCTGTGCGTGCGCCGAGGTCGGCCAGGGCTTCGTGACCCTGGCCCAGCAGATCGCCGGGGAGGTGCTGGGCGTCGAGGAGGTGGTGCTGGCCCCGGCCGAGACGTCGACCATCGGCTCGGCGGGTTCCACGTCGGCCAGCCGCCAGACCTGGATGTCGGGCGGGGCCGTGCAGTTGGCCTGCGAGGCGGTGCGCCGTGAGGTGCTGGCCCGGGTGGCGGCCGTCCACGACGTACCGGTCGACGACCTGGTGCTGGTCGACGGCCGGGTGGCGTCGCTCTCCGATGGTGGCGCCGGTGGCCTGGACCTGCCCCTGGAGCAGGTCACGGCCGAGCCGGTGGAGGCCGACGTGGTCCACCGCCACGCACCCACCATGCCGCTGGACGACGACGGGCAGGGTGATGCCCACGTGTCGTTCGCCGTGTCGGCCCACCGGGCCATCGTCGACGTGGACCCCGACCTCGGTCTGGTGAAGGTGGTGGAGCTGACCACCGCCCAGGACGTGGGCCGGGTGCTGCACCCACTGCAGGCCCTCGGCCAGTTGGAGGGTGGGGCCGCGCAGGGCGTGGGCCTGGCCGTCATGGAGGAGGTGCAGGTCACCGAGGGACGGATCCTCAACGCCTCGTTCACCGACTACCTGATCCCCACCGCTCTGGACATGCCTCCGTTGGAGGTGGCCGCACTGGTCGAGCAGCCGGAACCGGGCGCGCCCTTCGGCGCCAAGGGAATCGGTGAGCCGCCGGCCATCTCGTCGACCGCTGCGGTGGCCGGCGCCCTGCGCCATGCCACCGGCCTCGCCCTGTCCCGGGTGCCCGTCCGCCCGGTCGACATCTGCCTGGCCGACGGGACCACCGGGGAGGCCGCATGACCGTCGATCGGCGTGCTGACCTGCAGGCCGCCCAGCAGGCTGAACTTCGCGTCGACGGCGACCGCCTCCTGCGGCGCATCGAGGACCTGGCGGCCATCGGCCCCATCGACGGCGGTGGGTCCTGTCGCCTGGCCCTCACCGACGAGGACCGGGACGGTCGTGACCTGGTGGTGACCTGGATGCGCGACCTCGGCCTGGACGTGTCCATCGACGGCATCGGCAACGTGATCGGCGTACGGGCCGGTCGGACCGATGGGCCGCCCACCATGACGGGCAGCCACATCGACACCGTCCGCACCGGGGGTCGCTACGACGGCAACCTCGGGGTGCTGGCCGGCCTCGAGGTCATCGAGACGCTGGAACGCAACGGCATCGAGACCGAGCATCCGGTGGCCGTCGGCTTCTTCACCGACGAGGAGGGCGCCCGGTTCCCGCCGGACATGCTGGGAAGCCTCGTCTACGTGGGTGGCATGGCCGTCGAGGAGGCCCTCGACGTCGTGGGCATCGACGGTGCCGTGCTGGGCGCCGAGTTGGACCGCATCGGCTACCGGGGGACCTCGCCGTGCCCCGGTCCCTCCCCCCGGGCGTTCGTGGAACTCCACGTGGAGCAGGGGCCGGTGCTGGAGGCCGAGGGCATCACCATCGGTGCGGTGACCGGCGTCCAGGGGATCTCGTGGAGCGAGTTGACGATCACCGGCCAGTCCAACCACGCCGGGACCACGCCCATGGACCTCCGCCACGACCCCGGGTACGTGGCCGCCGCGGTGGCCGCCCACGTCCGCCACCTGGCCCTCCGGATGGGGGGGCGGCAGGTGGGCACCGTCGGCCGACTCGAGCTGCACCCGAACCTGGTCAACGTGGTGGCCGCCTCGGCGACCATGACGGTGGACCTGCGCAACACCGACGAGGGCCTCCTGCAGGCCGCCGAGGCCGACCTGGCCCACTTCGTGGCCGAGGTGGCCGAAGCCGAGGGGGTGACGGTGGTCGACCGCGTCCTGGCCCGGTTCGAACCGGTGGCCTTCGACGACCGGGTGGTCGACACGGTGGCCTCGGTGGCCACCGACCTCGGCCACTCGGTGCGCCACATGCCGTCGGGCGCCGGCCACGACGCCCAGATGCTGGCCCGGGTCTGTCCGACCGGCATGGTGTTCGTACCCAGCCGGGACGGCGTCAGCCACAACCCGGCCGAGCACACCGATCCCGACGACCTGGTGGCCGGGGCCGACGTCCTGCTGCACGCCCTACTCCGGTTGGACGGCGCCCATCTCGACAGTGCGGGCCTCGACAGTGCGGGCCTCGACGGGGAGGGCACGCAGCGATGACCCGCACCATCACCATCGGGGCCGCCCAACTCGGCCCGATCCAGTTGGCCGACACGCGGCCGATGGTCGTCGAACGCCTCATCGCCCTGTTGCGCCAGGGGGCCGATGCCGGCTGCGACCTGGTGGTGTTCCCCGAACTGGCCCTGACCACCTTCTTCCCACGGTGGTGGGTGGACGACCTGGCCGAGGCCGACCGGTTCTACGAGACCGAGATGCCCGGGCCCGAGACCCGTCCCCTGTTCGACGAGGCCCGCCGCCTGGGCGTGGGCTTCCACCTCGGGTACGCCGAGCTCACGCCGGACGGGCACCGCTACAACACGGCGGTCCTCGTGGAGCGCGACGGCACCGTGGTGGGTCGCTACCGCAAGGTGCACCTGCCGGGCCACGAGGACCACGAGCCCTGGCGGGCCTTCCAGCACCTGGAGCGCTACTACTTCGAGCCCGGTGACGGCTTCCGGGTCCACGCCGCCTTCGGCGGGGTGGTGGGCATGGCCATCTGCAACGACCGTCGGTGGCCCGAGACGTACCGGGTGCTGGGCCTCCAGGGCTGCGAGTTGGCCCTCATCGGCTACAACACGCCGGTCCACTACGCCCCCGACCCCGACCAGGATCGGCTGCAGGGCTTCCACAACGGCCTGGTGCTCCAGTCGGGCGCCTACCAGAACGGCATGTGGGTGGTCGGGGTGGCCAAGGCGGGCGCCGAGGAGGGCTGCGACCTGTTGGGGGAGAGCGCCATCATCGCCCCGTCGGGCGAGGTGCGGGCCGTGACGGCCACCGTGGGCGACGAGTTGGTGGTGGCCACCGCGGACCTGGACATGTGCGCCAACTACAAGGAGACGTTGTTCGACTTCGACCGGTACCGCCGGCCCGAGGTGTACGACCGGATCACCGGCCAACGGGGGCCGCAGGTCCCCGCTGAGGTCCGGGATGCGCTGACTGCCGCCGCAGGAGGCGGTGGAGAACGGGACCAGGGGACCGACCCATGACCACCTTCGAGTTGAACGGCGCCCCGGCCTCGGCCTCGGCCCACCATCCACACCTGCTGTCCGCCCTGCGGGACGAACTCGGCGTGACCTCGCCGAAGGACGGCTGCTCGCCGTCGGGGCAGTGCGGCTGCTGCACGGTGCTGCTGGACGGCAAGGCCCGGGTGGCCTGCCAGACGTCGATGGACAAGGCCGAGGGATCGTCGGTGACCACCCTGGAGGGCCTTGCCGACGACGAGCGCGTCAGGTACGCCGAGGCGTTCGCGGCCCACGGTGCACTGCAGTGCGGCTTCTGCACGCCGGGCATCGTCATGCGGGCCAAGGCGCTGCTCGACAAGGCCGTCCAGAAGGGAAAGGTGCTGGAGCGGGACGATGCGGCCCGCCACCTGGGTGCCCACCTGTGCCGGTGCACGGGTTACGTGAAGATCCTGGACGCCGTGGAGGCCCTGGCCACCGGCGAGGTGGCCGTCGCCCTGCCCCGGGGTGGGATCGGCACCAGTGGGATCAAGGTGGAGGCCCACGAGCTGGCCCTCGGTGACCGCGACTACGTGGACGACCTGTTCCTCGCCGATGGGCACCCCGACGGGCTCCTCCACGCGGCGCTGCGCCTGGCCGACCATGCCCGGGCCGACGTGGTGCGGATCGACGCCTCGGCCGCCGAGGCGGTCGACGGGGTCCACCGGGTACTCACCGCAGCCGACATCCCCGGGGCCCGGAGGGTGGGCATCATCCACACCGACTGGCCGGTGATGATCCCCGAGGGGGGTCGCACCTCCT
>CAYWBE010000061.1:0-9211 GCA_964456295.1 uncultured Candidatus Nemicrothrix sp. | reverse complement strand
GGCGTGTGGTCCGATGGCCCGGAGCGCCACCTGGCTCCCCACGCCACCACCGTGGTGGCCGTCCGGCACCGGGACGGCGTGGTCATGGCTGGGGACCGTCGTGCCACCTCGGGGCACCTGATCAGCCACCGGACCATCGAGAAGGTCTTTCCCGCCGACCGGCACTCGGGGGTGGCCATCAGTGGAACGGCTGGCATCGCCATGGAGATGGTCCGACTGTTCCAACTGCAGTTGGAACACTACGAAAAGGTGGAGGGCAAGGCCCTGAGCCTGGACGGCAAGGCCAACCAGCTCAGCCAGATGCTGAGAGGACACCTCCCACTGGCCATGCAGGGCCTGGTGGTCGTGCCACTCTTCGCCGGATACGACCACCGGCAGGGCACCGGACGGCTGTTCCAGTACGACGTGACCGGCGGTCGATACGAGGAGCGCGACCACGCGGCCACCGGATCGGGGATGCTGCACGCGTCGACGGTGGTCAAGCTGCGGTACCGCGAGGCCATGACGGCCGAGGAGGCCGTCGACGTGGTCGTGGAGGCGCTGTTCCAGGCCGCAGACGAGGACAGCGCCACCGGTGGCCCTGATCCCATCCGGGGCATCTATCCGGTGGTGGCCAGCATCACCGCTGACGGATTCCTGCGTCTGGACGATGACCTGGTGGCCGAGCACACCGCGTCGCTGCTGGTGACCCTGGGTGGCGATGCTGCAGAGCGGGACGCGGCGTCATGAGCATGCCGATGTACGTCTCGCCCGAGCAGCTGATGAAGGACAAGGCGGACTTCGCCCGCAAGGGCATCGCCCGCGGGAGGGCGGCCATCGGCTGCACGTTCGCCGACGGCGTACTGCTCTGCGCTGAGAACCCGTCCAACACGCTGCGCAAGGTCAGCGAGATCTACGACCGGATCGGCTTCGTGGGCGTGGGGCGCTACAACGAGTTCGACAGCCTCCGCAAGGGTGGTGTCCGCCACGCCGACCTGAAGGGCTACACCTACAGCCGGGAGGACGTGGACGCCCGATCGTTGGCCAACCTGTACGCCGAGACCCTGGGTGGCTACTTCACCCACGAACCCAAGCCGCTGGAGATCGAGATGCTGGTCGGCGAGATGGGCGAGGAGCCTGACGGTGACCAGCTGTTCCACCTCCTGTACGACGGCACGGTCATGGACATGACCACGTTCGCGGTGATCGGTGGTGAGGCTGACGCCATCCGGGCACGACTCGACGACTCCTGGTCGCGTGACGCCGACCTGACGGGCTCGGTCACCGCAGCGGTGGCCGCCCTGGCCGGACCGGACCGGACACTGGTCGCCGACGACCTGGAGGTCGCGGTCCTGGCCCGCCCCAATGGGCGTCGGGCGTTCCGGCGGGTGGAGGGCGACGAGCTGGACGGCCTGCTGGCGTGAGCCGGCCGCGACCCTGATCCAGACGCCGACTCCACGTGCAGCGCCGGATCTACGGGGTCGAGAACGAGTACGGCATCACCTGCACGATCGACGGCACGCGGCGGCTCAGCCCCGACGAGGTCGCCCGCTACCTGTTCCGGAAGGTGGTGTCCTGGGGGCGCAGCTCCAACGTCTTCCTGGTGAACGGCGCCCGTCTGTACCTGGACGTGGGTTCACACCCCGAGTACGCCACACCGGAGTGCGACTCGGTGCGGCAGGTGGTGACGCACGACAAGGCCGGTGAGCGGATCCTGGAGCAGCTGGTGGCCAGTGCCGAGGATCGGCTCCGGGAGGAGGGGATCGACGGTGACGTCTACCTGTTCAAGAACAACACCGATTCGGCCAACAACTCGTACGGCTGCCATGAGAATTACCTGACCACCAGGCGGGACGAGCAGGCCGAGTACGACGAGGTGCTGATTCCCTTCCTCGTGACCCGACAGATCTGGGCCGGGGCGGGGAAGATCTATGAGAACGCCCGTGGGGGAGCGGGCTTCAGCATCAGCCAACGGGCAGCCCACATCTGGGAGGGGGTGTCCAGCGCCACCACACGGTCCCGACCGATCATCAACTCCCGGGATGAACCCCATGCCGACGCCGAGCGCTTTCGGCGGCTCCACGTGATCGTCGGTGACTCCAACATGAGTGAGTACGCGGCCTTTCTGAAGCTCGGGGCCTGTGGGCTGATCCTGCGGATGCTGGAGGAACCCAGCGTGGTGTTCCGCGACATGACCCTGGAGAACCCCATCCGGGCCATCAGGGAGATCAGCAACGACCTGACCTGCCGCCGACCGGTGCGCCTGGCCAGCGGACGGGAGATGAGCCCGTTGGACATCCAGCGGGAATTCCTGGACCGGGCCCTCCGGTTTGCCCAGCACCGCGAGACCAGCGCCGAGGAGGACCAGGTCCTGGCCATGTGGGAACACTGCCTGACCGGCCTGGAGGAGGACCCCCTGAGCCTGGCCCGGGAGTGCGACTGGGTGGCCAAGTACCACCTGGTGGAGGCCTACCGGAGCCGGCACGGCCTGGCGCTCTCGGATCCCCGGGTGCTCCTGCTGGACCTCCAGTACCACGACGTGGACCGGCGGCGGGGCCTGTACTACCGGATGCAGGACCGCGGCCTGATGGAGCGGGCGACGACCGACCGGGAGATCTCGGTGGCGGTGGAGGAGGCGCCGTCCACCACCCGGGCCCGGCTCCGGGGTGACTTCATCCGGCGGGCCAAGGAACGGCGGCGGGACTTCACCGTGGACTGGGTCCACCTGAAGTTGAACGACCAGGCCCAGCGCACGGTGCTCTGCAAGGACCCGTTCCGGTCCGAGGACGAGCGGGTGGAGAAGTTGATCGAGTCACTCTGAGCGGTCTCGCTCGGGCGTAGGGTCCGGACATGGCGGGCATGGTCAAGCTCGAGCGGCTCCTGGACCTCATCACCGTGCTGATGGAGGCCGACCGACCGCTGACCCGCCACGAGATCCGGGCCACCCTGCCTGACGGGGCCTACTCCACCGACGAGGTGGCGTTCCTGAGGGCCTTCAACAGGGACAAGAGCGACATCCGCTCCCTGGGCATCCCCCTGCCGACGGAGCAGGTACCGGGCGAGTCGGCTGGCATCGAGGGCTATCGGATCAACCGGTTCTCGGTGGGTGGTGAGTTGCCGGCGTTGGACGCCGATGAGTCCACCAGCCTGGCCCTGGCTGCCGCGGTGGTCCGCATCGATCCGGATCGGCCCGGCACGCCGATCTGGAAGTTGGCCGGTGTCGTGGGTGACGTGGAGGCCGGGCAGGCCGGTCTACCGGCGATGGAGGTCCCCGGCGGAGAGACGGTCCGGTCACTGATGGCCGCGGTGACCGAACGGCGGGTGGTCACCTTCGGCTACCGGGATGAGGAACGGACCGTGGAACCCCACCGCCTGGTGTTCGCCAAGGGGCGGTGGCAGATGACGGGCCACGACAGGCTCCGTGGCGCCATTCGCCAGTTCCGGAGCGACCGGATCGAGGGCGGGGTGACGGTCTCCGATGAGACGTTCGATCCACCGGCGGTGACGAGGGAGGTCGAGGTCGACCACGCCTGGCGGTTCGACGGCGGGACGGGCGGTACCGCCGATCCCATGGTCGTCCGGGTCCGTGTGGATGCACGACACGTGGCATGGGTGGAGGGGTTCCTCGGGCCCGATGCCGAGATCGAGCGGGCCGACGACGGTACGGCGGTGGTGGCCGAGCGGGTCCGGGACCTGGCGGCCTTCCGCTCCTTCGTGCTGACCTTCCTGGACGGCGCCGAGGTCGTCGGTCCCCCCGAGGCCCGGGCCGACATGGTGGCGTGGCTGGAGGCCATGGCCGACGGATCCGGCGGACAGTCCGACTCGGAGGTTGGAGCCTGATGGCCGGCCCCAACGCCGCCGAGCGGGCCGGTCGCCTCCTGGACCTGATCCCGTGGGTGGCCAAGCGGGGCACGACCGGGGCGTCCATCGAGGACCTGTCGGCCATGTTCGACTATCCGGTGCCCTCACTGGTGGCCGACCTGACCGAGGTCGTCAACTTCGTGACCGGGGACCGGTACGGGCTGTACGGCGACCTGGTGTTCGACGTGGCGGTATCCGATGGTCGGGTCTGGGTGAATCGCGACCAGCTCCTGGGTAGGCCGCTGAGCGTGAACCGGGCGGCCATGGCCGCCGCGGTGGCCGCTGGACGCGCCGTGGCCAACCAGTTGCCGGACGGCGCTGATCCGGAGGCTGGGATGGAGCCCCTGGCCCGGGCGGTGGCCAAGTTGGCGGTGGCCCTGGGGACGGAGTCCGAGGCCGTCGAGGTGCGGCTGCGATCCTCGGCTGATGGTTACCTGGAGGTCATCCAGGAGGCCATCTCGACGGGTCGGTGCGTGGAGTTGACCTACCACTCCTACGGCCGGGACGTGGAGGGCACCCGTGTGGTGGAGCCACACCGGTGCCTCTACGACGGCTTCTGGTACCTGACCGCGCACTGCCGGTCGGCCGGAGCGATGCGGTCCTTCCGCCTGGATCGGGTGCGGCACGCCGCGGTGGTCGACGAGTCGTTCAGCCCACCGGAGGACCTCGGGGCGTCCATGGACGGGATTCCGGTGGACGGAAGCCTCCCCGAGGTGGTCCTGGAACTGCATGACTCGGCCCGCTGGGTGGCCGATCAGTACCCCAACCGGGGGGTGACCGAGATCGAAGGCGGGATTTCGGTGGTCATCCCGGTGACCGCCGAACGCTGGCTGGAGCGACTGCTCCTGCGGCTGGGCCCGGCGGCCCGTGTGGTGACGGCCCCGGATGGCCTCGGGGACGACCTGCGGCAGGCCTCGGCCACCCGGATCCTCGATCGCTACCAGTGAGCGACACCGGCGTCTGACCGGGGAGCGCTAGGTTCGATCCGTGCCCGGCGACCACCCAGAGGATCGTTCCCAGGCGCCCGATCGACCCCCGGGCATCGCCGGGACCGATCCGGACTGGACCGAGGACCTGTTGGCCCGGGCACGGGAGCGGTCCGAGGTTGATCCCGGATCGACTACCGGGGGGCCAGCCCGGACGGGAGATGGTCCGTCGGATGCCTCCGGCGAGCCTGACGGTGCGGCGGCAGGCGAGCGCCCGAGGCTGGTGACCCGGCAAGACCTGGAAGCCCGGGCTGACGCCGGCCCACCGCCGGATCCGGTGGCACCCGATGACACCTTCGTCGTACCGGTGGTCGGGGCCGTGGCCGGGTCGCCCCCCGATCAGGTGGGTCTGGACATACCGGGGCGGGGTGCCGGAGCCCGACGGGCGGTCCTCGAGTGGGGATCGGTCCTCGTCGGTGCCCTCGTGTTGGCCATGATCGTCCGGACCTTCCTGTTCGGCGCCTACTACATCCCGTCGCCCTCCATGGAGCCGACGTTGTCGGTCGGCGACCGGATCATCGTGAACAAGGTGAGTTACCGCCTCCACGACGTGAACCGTGGGGACCTGGTGGTATTCAGTCCGACCGGCCCGGCGGCCGTCGATGGGATCGATGACCTGATCAAGCGGGTCATCGCCCTACCCGGTGAGACGGTCACCCTGGATGCCGGCCGGGTGATCATCGACGGTGGCCTGCTTCTCGAGCCGTACCTGCCCGCACCGGACATCACCACGGGCATGGAGGTGGTGCCGGGCTGTACCGGCTCGGCAGCAGGGGCCTGCACCGTCCCGGACGGCCACGTCTTCGTGCTGGGGGACAATCGAGCAAACTCCCGCGACAGTCGATTCTTCGGACCGGTCCCCGTCGACTCGATTGCCGGCCGGGCATTCCTCAGGGTCTGGCCGCCCGGGTCGTTGGACCGCCTCTGAGCCGGGTGGACTGGTCGAGTGGCCCGGGGCGCCGCTTCTGACCGGTCAGGGGCGGACCCGTCCGAGGGCGTCGACCAGGCGGTCCACGTGGTCGCCGTAGATGGCATCCAGCCCCAGGGCCAGGAGACGGTCGATCTGCCGTCGGTGCTGGGCATCCCACCCCAGGCAGGCCAGGTCGAATCGACGGAACAGGACCACCAAGCCGGCTGACCACTCGTGTTCCGGGAGGTTGATGGCGTCGATGCCTGCCGAGGTCAGGTCGACGGCGTGGCGTTCCAGGGAGGTGTCGATGCGGTCCACCCTCGTCGAATGCACGAGGCGGACGTGGGGGTCGAGTTCCCGCCAGGAGGAGAGCATCTCGTGGTCCGGATGGCAGAGCCAGAGTCGGCCGGCCGACCCGGTCCCGGCCACCACCTCGATGACCGGCAGGACGGCTGCCGGGTCCTTCACGTCCAGGGAGATCGGAAGGTCCCCTCCGGAGACGGCCAGCAGGGACGCCAGGGTGGGTATCGCATCGGGTAGGACGTCGGCGTCGAGTCCGGAGATGGATCGACGACGTGGCCAGCGACCGAGCCTTCCATCGTGGTCCAGGACCGGGACGCCGTCCCGGGTGCACCAGACGTCGCTCTCCAACCCGGTTGCCCCGAGGCGTAGCGCCAGCCGGAAGGCCTCCATGGTGTTCTCGGGGGCATGGGCACGGCCACCACGGTGGGCGAAGAGGATCGGTGGAGGCGAGGACACCTCGCCATCATGGCGGGCAGGGGCGCCTCCGCGGTCGACGCCTAGGCTCGTTGCCCATGGGCAACCTCGGGGGCGGCGAGCTCCTCGTCATCCTCGTCCTCGGGCTGCTGGTCCTCGGGCCGTCCCGCCTGGGAGTGGTCGCCCAGCAGATCGGTCGACTGGTCGGCCAGATCCGCAGGGTGGCCGGTGGATTCCAGGCCGAACTCCGGGAGCTGGTCGACGACCCGTCGGTGGAGGCATTGGCCCGTGAGCGGGGCCGGCGTGCCGTGGAGCATGGGCAGACGGACGGGACACCGTCGGCGATGATCCCGGAGCCGGAGAGCAAGGCCGCGCCCGAGCCGGACGTCGATGCCTGACGTGGACGGGCGGATGCCCCTGGTCGCCCACCTGGAGGAGCTGCGTACCCGCCTGCTCCGTTCGGTGGCGGCCATCACCATCGGGGCGGTGGCCTGCTGGCTCCTGTATCCGCAGATCCTGGACCTCCTCCTGGAGCCGTACTGTCAGATCCGGGACGAACTCGGCGACCAGCCGGCCTTCGGCGACGGATGCGAGTTGCTGGTCACCGATCCGTTGGAACCGTTCTCGGTACGGATGATGGTGGCCGGCTACGGCGGGGTTGCCCTGGCCATGCCGATCCTGCTCTGGCAGCTCTGGCGTTTCGTGGCGCCGGGCCTCTACAAGAGGGAGCGTCGCTGGGCCATCCCGTTCGTGGGATGTGGCCTGGCGCTCTTCATCGCCGGCTGCCTCCTCGCCTACTGGAGCATTCCCCGGGCACTGGACTTCCTGGTCGGAATCGGTGGACCTGACCTGGTGAGCGTCTTCTCGCCGGCCAGATACCTGAGCTTCGTGGTGAAGATGACGCTGGCCTTCGGGATCGGCTTCGAGTTCCCACTGCTGCTGGTCTTCCTGCAACTGGTCGGGGTGGTGACGCCGGGTGGCCTGCGTCGGGCCCGTAGGTACGCCGTGGTGGGAATCGTTGCCCTGGTGGCCGTCCTGACCCCCAGCGGGGATCCCTTCACCCTCCTGGTCCTGTCGGTGCCGATGCTCCTGTTCTACGAGTTGGCAATCCTGATCGGCGCCCTACGGAACCGTCGGCGGACGAGTTGAGCATCCAGCGCACGTTCACCCTGGACCGGTTCCAGGCCGACGCCATCGCGGCCATCGAGGGTGGTCGTTCGGTTCTGGTGGCCGCCCCGACGTCCAGCGGCAAGACGGTGGTGGCCGAGCACGCGGTCGAGTTGGCCCTGGCTGCCGGACGGCGGGCCTTCTACACGGCACCCATCAAGGCGCTGTCCAACCAGAAGTTCCGTGACCTCGGGGCGATGTTCGGCCACGAGCGGGTCGGCCTCATGACCGGCGACCAGGTGGTGGCACCCGAGGCGCCGGTGGTCGTGATGACCACCGAGGTGCTCCGCAACATGCTCTACATGGACAGTGGCGCGGTGGACGACCTGGCCTGGGTGGTCCTCGACGAGGTCCACTTCCTGGAGGACCCCTATCGGGGCGCTGTCTGGGAGGAGGTCCTGTTGCACCTCGCCCCGTCGGTGGGGATCGTGGCCCTGTCGGCCACCGTGTCCAATGCGACCGAGTTGGGGGACTGGATCACGTCGGTACGCGGGCCGACCGAGGTGGTGGTCGAGACGCGGCGTCCGGTCCGTCTGCGGGCTCACTACCTGGTAGCCGAACGGGGCCGCCGGGGCGTCGGGCGTCGGGTCCACCGGGAGTCCCTGCTGGCCCGGGGTGGGAAGCTGAACCCGGCCGGCCGGCGGTTCGACCTCCAGGGCGCACAACGTCACGGGCGGGGGAGCGGTGGGCCATGGGTGCCGCCCCGACGCAATGAGGTGGTGTCCGAGCTGGCCGGCTCGGACCTGCTCCCGGCCATCCACTTCATCTTCAGTCGTGCCGGGTGCGACGAGGCCCGGGACACCGTGATCCGGGACGGCCTGGTCCTCAACGACGGGCAGGAAGCGGCGGCGGTGGATGCCCATCTGGCCGAACGCCTACTCACGGTGGGCCCCTCGGACCAGGAGGCCCTCGGGGTGGACCGGTGGGCCGACGGGCTGCGCCGGGGGATCGCGTCGCACCACGCCGGCCTGGTACCCCTGTTCAAGGAGATCACCGAGGAGCTCTTCGCGGCTGGGCTGGTCAAGCTGGTCTACGCCACCGAGACGCTGGCCCTCGGGGTCAACCTGCCGGCCCGCTCGGTGGTCATCGACCGTCTCACCAAGTTCACCGGGCAGACCCACGAGGTCCTGACCCCCGGCCAGTTCACGCAGCTGACCGGCCGGGCCGGTCGTCGCGGGCTCGACGACGAGGGCCATGCGCTGGTCTGCTGGTCGCCGTTCGTGCCCTTCGACCGGGTGGCCGGGTTGGCCGCAAGCCGGGACTTCGTCCTCCGGTCGGCCTTTCGTCCCACCTACAACATGGTGGCCAACATGGTCGAGGGGCGGACACGGGCCGAGGCGATCGACCTCCTGGCCCGGTCGTTCGCCCAGTTCCAGGTGGATCGGAGGACGGCCACCAGGCTCCGGCGCGCCGCGGAATGTCGTGACGAGGCCGACGCGATACGGAGACGACTGGAGTCCGATGGCGGCGGTTCGCGGCAGGATCCGATGGGGCGACCGGTGGCGATCGCCGTCCTGCGCCCCGGCGACGTGGTCGTGCCCGATGACGGCCGGGCCCACGTGGTGCTGTCGGTGGCCAATCGGGGCGGTGG
>CAYWBE010000060.1:0-9260 GCA_964456295.1 uncultured Candidatus Nemicrothrix sp. | reverse complement strand
CCCCCGTCCACGGTGACCACCTGGCCGGTCACGAACCCGGCGTCCGGGGTGGCCAGCCAGAGCACGGTGGCCGCCACGTCGGCCGGATCGCCGATCCGACCCACCGGGTGCAACGACGCCAGGTCGGCCACGGCCTGGTCCCGGTCGGGGTGCTTGTCCACGTAGCCCCGGTTCAGCTCGGTGTCGATCCACCCGGGGGCCACGGCGTTGCAGCGGATGCCCGCCGGTCCGAGGTCCACGGCCAGTGCCCGGGTGAGGCCGTGTACCCCTGCCTTGGATGCTGCATAGGAGGTGTGCAGGGCGTTGGCCCCCAGGCCCTCGATGGAGCCGATGTTCACGATGGCCGGGTCGTCCCGACCATCCATGAGCGGCACCAGGTGCCTGGCCATGAGGAAGGGGCCGCGTAGGTTCACCGCCATGACGAGGTCCCAGTCGGCCACCGTCTCGTCGGCCAGCGACCGGGTGTCCATGATTCCGGCGTTGTTGACCAGCACGTCCACACCGCCGTGGCCGGCGGCCACCGATTCGGCGAACTCGGTCACCGAGAGCTCGTCGGTGACGTCCAGCGGCACCCATTCGCGGTGGCCGGCCACGTCCAGGCCGGCACCGACGTCGCCCGGGTCGGTCAGGTCGCCGATGACCACCGTGGCGCCCTCGGCGGCGAACAGGTCCACGATGGCCCGACCGATGCCCCGGGCCCCGCCGGTTACCACGACGACCCGGCCGTCGGCCCGGCCCGAAGGTACGGCGGTGGTCATGACGCGGTGTACCCGCCGTCGACGCTCAGGTTGGCGCCGTTGACGTGCCGGGACCGGTCGTCGGCCAGGAACGACACCACGTGGGCGACCTCGTCGCCGCCGGGGATCCGACCCTCGGGGATGTCGCCGATGTTCATGGCCCGCACCTCCTCGGTCGAATCATCGCGCTCCGAATACAGCATGTGGGTGTCGACGGCACCCGGGCACACCGCGTTGATGCGGATGCCCTCGTGGGCGTGGTCCAGGGCCATGGCCCGGGTCAGGTTGGTGACCGCCCCCTTGGACGCGCAGTACGCGGCCAGGCCGGCCGCACCGACCAGCCCGTTGGTGGAGCTGATGTTGACGATGGCGCCGCCTCCGGCATCCCGCAGGGCTCCAATGGCGGCCCGACTGCACCGGAACAGGCCGTCCACGTTGGTGGCCATGACCCGCTGCCACTCCGCATCGGTGGTGCCCTCGGCGTCGGCCCGGGTAATGACCCCGGCTGCGTTGACCAGGACGTCGAGGCGACCGTGGTCGGCCACCGCTCCGGCCACAGCGGCGTCGCCGTAGGCCGGGTCGGCCACGTCGCCCAGCGCCGTGGTGGCCGTTCCACCCGCTGTGGTGATCTCGTCGACCACCGCGGCGGCCCGGGTCTCGTCCCGTCCGCCGACCACCACGGCGAAGCCGTCGGCGGCCAGTCGCAGGGCACAGGCCCGGCCGATCCCCGAGGTCGCCCCGGTGACCAGGGCCACCCGTCGGCCGTCCGCTCCATCGCCCATCTTCAGCTTCCCTTCCGTCGCGGTCCGACCGCGCTCACATCTCGCGCCCCGACTGCATCCGCAGTCGACGGGCGTACAGGTCCACGCCCCACCCCAGGATGGGATCGGGCACGTTGCGGTTCGGTCGCCCCCGACCGAGCATGGCGTCCAACAGCTCGGAGCCCTCGCCGCACATCGACTCGGCCACCAGCTTCCCGCAGACCACGCCGCGGCTCAGCCCGGTGCCGTTGTGGACGCCCGCCGCGTGGATGCCGTCGGCCAGTTCGCCGAAGACCGGTTCGCCGTTGCGGGCCATGCTCAGCGGGCCGCCCCACGTGTACTCGAAGGGCACGTGGGCCAGGTCCGGGAAGCGGGCCTCGAAGGCCCGTCGGTGGGACCGGCCGGCCCGTTGGCGTCGCCGACCACCGGCCAGTGAATGCCGGCTGTACGAGTAGACGTTGCGGACCAGCACCCGCCCGTCGGCCAGGCGGCGCACCGTGGTTCCCGACGGAGCGGCCGGGATCACCCCCCAGGTCCGGTGGCCGCCGATTGATGCCGACTCCTCGTCGGTCAGGGGTCGGGTCATCGACCCCCAGGTCACGACGGGGATGAGGTGGTGCCGGTAGAAGCCGAAGCCGGCCAGGAAGCCGTTGTTGGCCAGCAGTAACGACGGTGCACGGATGCTGCCACCGTCGGTCCACAACTGGTGGGGCGGCCCGGCGTCCAGCCAGGTCACCGGGGTCTCCTCGTGGACCACCACGTTGGGTGGCAGCGTGGCGGCCAGGCCCCGGCACAGGGCGGCCGGTTGCAGGAGCACGGTGCCCGGCGTGTGGAGGCCGCGGCGGTAGTGGTCGATGCCGAGCCGGTCGGCCATGGCGTCGGCGTCCAACTCCTCGTAGGGCTCGTCGAGGCGGTCCAGGGTGGCTGCGAAGTGCTCCAGGTCGGCCACCCCCCGTTCGGTGCACGCGGCATGGGTCTTGCCGGCCCACGTCCAGTCGCAGTCGATGCCGTGGCCGGTGACGGTCTCGTCCAGCCAGGCCAGCCCGGCCCGGTTCAGGGCGATCTGCTGGCGCTCGAAGTCGACGCCGTCGGCGAACCCCTCGGACCGGATGTTGTGGGCGTGGTCGATGCCGAAGCCCGACGACCGGCCGGCCGCCCCGTTGCCGATCCGTCCGGCTTCCACCAGCAGGATGCGGGCGTCGGGCCGCAGCTCGCCCAGGCGTCGGGCGGCGGCCAGGCCGGTGAAGCCGGCCCCGACCACCACCACGTCGGCCTCCGTGGGGCCGTTCAGGGGCGCGGCGGGCGGCACCTCGCCGAGGGTCTCGAACCAGCCGTTGTCGCGGCGGCTGGCCGGCAGGAGGGTGACGGCGCCCACGTCGCTACGACGGGTCCGTCTGCCCGGGCGTCAAGACAGGTCCATCCAGATGGTCTTGAGCTCGGTGTACTGCTCGTGGGCGGCGATGGACTTGTCCCGGCCGCCGAAGCCCGACTGCTTGAACCCGCCGAACGGGGTGGTGATGTCGCCCTCCCCGTAGCAGTTCACGGCGACCGTGCCGGCCCGCATGGCCCTCGTCGCCAGGTGGGCGGTTCGCAGGTCGGTGGTGTGGATGGTCCCGGCCAACCCGTAGTCGGTGTCGTTGGCCAGCCGGATGGCCTCCTCCGGGGTGTCGAAGGCGGTCACCGCCAGCACCGGCCCGAAGACCTCCTCGCGGGCCAGGCGGCTGTCCGGGTCGACGTCGGAGAACACCGTGGGCTCCACGAACCAGCCGCCGCTGTCCTCGCGGACCCGTCGACCACCCACCGAGCACGTCGAACCGGCCTCGTGGGCATCGGCGATGTGGCCCATCACCTTGTCCAGGTGGGCCTCCTCGATCATGGCGCCCATGGTCGTCTCGGCCACCAGGGGGTCGCCGACCACCCAGTCGCGGCTCCGTTCGGCGATGCGTTCCATCAACTCGTCGGCGACGGACCGCTGCACGATGAGCCGCGAGTTGGCGCTGCAGTTCTGCCCGCCATTCCAGAAGATGCCCTCGCAGATGCCGGTCGCCGCGGCGTCCAGGTCGTCGGCGTCGGCCATCACGATGACCGGGCTCTTGCCGCCGCACTCCAACAGGACCTCCTTGAGGTTGGAGTCGGCCGAGTAGCGGAGGAAGTGGCGCCCCACCTCGGTCGAACCGGTGAACGCCGCACAGTCCACGTCCATGTGGAGGCCGATGGCCGCCCCGGCCGTCTCGCCGAAGCCGGGCACCACGTTGAACACGCCATCGGGGATGCCGGCCTCGATGGCCAGCTCGGCGATGCGGATGGTCGACATGGACGTCTGCTCGGCTGGCTTGACGACACACGTGTTGCCGGCGGCCAGGATGGGACCCAGCTTCCAGCCAGCCATCATCAGCGGGTAGTTCCACGGCAGCACGGCGCCCACCACTCCGATGGGTTCGCGCACCACCATGCCCACGATGCCCGGGCCCGACGGGGAGAGCTGGTCGTAGAGCTTGTCGGCGGCCTCGGCGTGCCACCGCAGGGTGGCCACCAGGTCGGGGACGTCGATGCCGGCGGAGTCGCTGATCGGCTTGCCGGCCTCCAGGGTCTCGATGATGGCCAGCTCGTCGGTGTGGGCCTCCACCAGGGAGGCGAAGCGCAGGATGAGCCGCTTGCGCTCCGCGGGTGCCATGCGGCCCCACGGGCCGTCGTCGAAGGCGGCCCGGGCCGCGGCGACGGCCCGGTCGACGTCGGTGGCGTCGCACTCGGCCACCTGGGCCAGCTCGGCGCCGGTGGCCGGGTTGAGGGTGGCGAAGGTCTTCCCGGAAGCCGCCTCGACGCTGCGGCCGCCGATGAGCGCCCGGGTGGGTGGGTCGATGGAGGCGGCCAGGGCGGCCGGGTCGGCGAGGTCGATGGTCATCGGGCGGTTCCCTTCGGTCGGGCACGGCCCACGCCGGCCTGGTCGGTCATCTGGACGAGCCAGTCCCGTTCGTCCTCCCACTCGCGGAACACGAGGCGGTCCCGGTCCACGCCGTTGACGGGCAGGGTGGACAGTGCGGCCTGCAGGGCGACGCGCCCCTGGCGGGTCATGGGAAGCACCGGGCGGCGGCACGGCCCGACGGTCCGACCCACCATGTTGGCGGCCGTCTTGACCGCCGAGTTGTACTCGGCGCCGTGGGGGTTGTCCCAGAACCAGAGGTTGGCCGGCAGCATCCGACGCCACAGGTCCATGGCCTCGGCGTGGCGACCGGCGGTGATGTGGTCGTAGAGGGCCACGCACTCGTGCGGCATGACGTTGGCCGCCCCCCAGATCCAGCCGGCGCTGCCGGCCATGAGGGCGAAGGGGGCCAGTGGGTCGGCCCCGGCCAGGACGTGCCCGCCGATGCCCAGGAGCTGCTGGAGGCGGATCAGGTCGCCGGTGGAGTCCTTGATGTAGTCGACGTTCTCCATGGCGATGAGGCGGCGGTACAGGTCCGGGGTGATGTCGAAGCCCGACTGGGCCGGGATGTTGTACAGCACGATCGGTGCGTCGATGGCCCGGGCCAGCTTCTCGTAGTGGTACAACACCCCCCGTTCGAACGGACCCTCGAAGTACGGGGGCAGCACCATCACGGCGCTGGCCCCCAGGTCGATGGCGGCCCGGGAGTTCTCGATGGCGTCCACCGACGTGATGGCCGAGGTCTGGCAGATGACCGGGATTCGCCCGGCCACCTGGTCGATGCCGATGCGGAAGATGCGGTCCTTCTCGTCGGCTGACAGGAAGGCGAACTCGCCGGTGCCGGCGGCCAGCACGAGGCCGTGCACGCCGGCCTCGACCAGCGACTCGACGTGGTCGCGCAGGCGGCCCTCGTCGAGGGACTCGCCGCTGTCGTCGAACGGCGACGACATGGCGGCGCACACGCCGTGGAGCAGGGGCCGGTCGGGGGTGGTGGTCATGGTGGGTCCTCGTCGGGCAGCGGTCAGGAGGCCAGGTCAGGAGGGCAGGTCAGGAGACCAGATCGGGGAGTTCGGCGTCGCGGCGGGCCACGAACTCGTCGAGTTCGGCACGGACGTCGTCGTCCAGGGCGGGCTCCTCATACTCCTCGAGTAGCTCCCGGCACCTGGCGGTGGCCCGCTCCTCGGCCGACCGGCCGCCGTCGGACAGCCACTGCTCGTAGTTGTCGCTGTTCATCATCTCGGGCATCGAGAAGGCGGTCTGGAAGTTGGCCAGCGTGTGGGCCGTGCCCAGGTGGTGGCCGCCGGGCGGGACCTCGCGCATCGTGTCCAGCACCTCGTCCAGGTCATCGAACGAGACGCCGCCGCCGAGGCGGTACATCAGCTCCAGCTGCTCGCTGTCCAGCACCCACTTGGCGTAGCTCTGGCACATGGCGCTCTCCAGGTAGCCGGTGGTGGACAGCACGAAGTTGGTGCCGGCCATCAGCACCCCGTACATGTTGCGGGCCGCCTCGTAGCCGGCCTGGGCGTCGACCATCTTGGAACTGGTGCACGACCCGCTGCAGCGCGACGGCAGCCGGTAGTGGCGGGCCATCTGGGCGGTCAGCAGGTTCATGTGGCAGATCTCCGGGGTGCCGGCCTGCGGCGCGCCGGTCTTCATGGAGACGGTGGACAGCCACTGGCCGTACAGGGCGGGGGCGCCGGCCCGCACCAGTTGGGAGAAGGCCACGCCGGTGAGGGCCTCGATGTTGACCTGGATCACCGCGCCGACCGTCGAAGCAGGGGTGGATGCGCCGCCGAGGACGAACGGGCTGAACAGGGTGGCCTGGTTGGCCGCCGCGAACACCCGGACGCTGTCCAGCATGGTCTTGTCCCAGACCAGCGGGGTGTTGCCGTTGGCCAGGCAGGTCATGACCGTGGTGTCGCGCACGAACTCCTGGCCGAACACGATCCCGGCCATGTGCAGGCTGTCGGTGGCCCGCTCCATGGACGTGACCGAGCCCATGAACGGCTTGGACGAGTACGTCAGGAGGCTCTGGGTCATGTACAGGTGCCGCTTGGGGACGGGCACGTCCATGGGCTCGCACACCACGCCACCGGACATGTGCAGGGCCGGCGACAGGTGGTTCAGCTTCGTGAAGTTCGTGAAGTCCTCCAGGCTGCCGGGGCGCCGCACCCCGTCGAGGCCCAGTACGTAGGGGGCGCCGTAGGACGGGGTGAAGATGGTCTTCCCGTCGCCCACCGTCACGGTGTGGGCGGGGTCACGGGCCACCATGGTGTACGACGAGGGGGCGGTGCCGACCAGCGCCATGAGCAGTTCGCGGTCGATGCGGACCCGGACGCCGTCGACCGATGCGCCGGCGGCCCGCCACATGGCGATGGCGTCGTCGCAGCGGAACTCGACGCCCACCTCCTCGATGACGTCCATGGAGGCGTCGTGGATGGTCTGGACCTGGTCGGGGGTGAGCAGGTCCACCCAGGGGATCTGCCGCTCCAGTTCGGGCAGCCAGGTGTGGACCCTGCGGCGTCGGTTGGCCGCCCGGGCGTCCCGGCCCCGCCGGACCCGGCCCAACTCCGGCTCGGCGTCGGCCAAGAGGGAGGCATCGTCGGTCGGTAGGGCGGTCACGGCGGCATGCTTCCCATGATCCGCCCCGAATGCAAGGCCACAGGGCGTTTTGCTTCCGGCCCGTCGTTCGTTGTCCGGTGGGTGCCGACGCTGCGAGACTCCGGGCCGTGACCGACCCCGCCGACCTGCAGCCACCCGGCCAGCCGCTGGGCCAGCCACCGGCCCCGGCGCCCGGTGCGCTCACCCACCTGCGGGTGGCCGACTTCAGCCGGGTGCTGGCCGGCCCCATCGCCACCATGGTGCTGGCCGACCTGGGTGCCGAGGTGGTCAAGGTCGAGCAGCCCGGGGTGGGTGACGAGACCCGCACCTGGGGGCCGCCGTGGTGGGGCGACGGAGACCAGGCGACCAGCACGTACTACCTGAGCGTGAACCGCAACAAGCGGAGCATCGCCCTGGACCTCCGGGACCCCGAGGACCTGGCGGTGGCCCGTCGGATCGCCCTGGGGGCCGACGTGGTGGTCGACAACTTCCGGGTCGGCACCATGGCCCGGTTCGGCCTCGACCGGGACTCTCTGGCCGCCGAGCATCCCGGCGTCATCACCTGTTCGGTGACCGGCTTCGGCAGCGAGGGCGAGGGGGCGACCCTGGCCGGCTACGACTTCCTGGTGCAGGCCATGAGCGGCGTGATGTCCATCACCGGTTCGGCCGACGGCGAGCCGACCAAGATCGGGTCGGCCATGGTCGACAACCTGACCGGCCTGTACGCGGCCATCGGCATCCTGGCCGCCGTGGAGCGTCGCCGGGAGACCGGCGAGGGCCAGCACGTGGAGGTGTCGCTCATGTCGGCCGCCCTGGCCGGGCTGCTCAACGTGGGCTCCGGTCATGTGGTGGCCGACACCGATCCGGGCCGGCAGGGCAACCGGCACCCGTCGATCGTCCCCTACCAGCCGTACCGGACCGCCGACGGGGTGCTGGCCATCGCGGCGGCCAGCCCGGCCCTGTGGGACAAGCTCTGCGCGGCCCTCGGCCGGGACGACTGGTTGACCGACGAGCGGTTCGTGGACAACGCGGCCCGCATGGTCCACGTCGACGAGTTGGAGGCCGAGATCGAAGCGGTCCTGGCCGCCGACACCACGGCCGGCTGGCTGGCCGTGCTGCGGGCCGCCGGGATCCCGGCCGGGCCCATCAACACGGTCCGGCAGGCCTTCGTGGACGCCGAGGCCCTCGGCCTGGATCCGATCGACGCGCTGGACGACGGGCATTCGACCGGGGGTCGGGCTGACCCATTCCGGTCGGTGCGCTCGCCGATCCGGATGTCGGCCACCCAGCCGACGGTGCGGCGCCGACCGCCGGCCAACGACCAGCACGGCGATGAGATCCGCCGGGAGGCGGACGGTCGGGCCTAGGGCTCGATGATGTTGTAGAAGCGGGGGAACTCGGTCACGCAGGCGAACAGGGCCTGCAGCCGCTCCACGTCGCCGGTGGCGGTGATGGCCCCCTCGTCCAGCAGGCTGCCCACCGTGGCGTCTGAGTCGAAGAGCCGGTCCACTTGGCTCCGGTCGCCGTGCACGACCACGTCGGGCTCGGCGTGGCGCATTCCCGGGGTGGCGTGCAGGGTGCCGTTGGACAGTTCGAGCCGGACCGTCTGCTCCACGTCCCCGAGGTGCCAGTCGACGGCCAGGTGGCCGATGGCCGCCGCGGCCACCCCGTCCAGGGTGGCGGCCAGCAGGTCGAATGCCTGCTGGAGGTCCATGCCGGTCACCAGTTCGGGTCGGGGACGGCTCACCGAGTGGACGGTGATCGACCCGTGCCGCAGTTCCTGGGCGCCCGACAGGTAGACGTCGCGCCACGGGCCGGACTCGGCCCGCCAGGCCAACTGCTCGAAGGCGTCGGCCTGCAGCAGCCGGGCCTCGGTGCACGTCGGGTCGGCGAACACGGCGTGTCGCAGCACCTCGGCCACCCACTTGTGGTCACCGGCCTCGTAGGACTCACGGGCCCGGGAGAGCAGGTTGTCCATCCCGCCCATGAAGTCGACGTACCGCTTCCCGGCTTCCACCGGCTCGTAGGGGTCGAGGCTGGACGGGTGCCCGTCGTAGAAGCCGAGGTACCGCTGGTAGACGGCCCGGACGTTGTGGCTGACCGTGCCGTAGTAGCCGTGGCAGTGGTAGTCGTCCCACAGCCCGGGCGGCAGGTCGATACGGGCCGAGATCTCATTCGGCGAGTACCCGAGGTTGATGAGGCGCATCGACTGGTCGTGCAGCCACCGGTAGAGGTCGCGCT
>CAYWBE010000059.1:0-9284 GCA_964456295.1 uncultured Candidatus Nemicrothrix sp. | reverse complement strand
CCGAGGTTGATGAGGCGCATCGACTGGTCGTGCAGCCACCGGTAGAGGTCGCGCTGGCGGGTCAGGTAGCCGTGGACCGCCTCGGCGCCCCAGTGGGGCCATCCGTGGCTGGCGAACACCACGTCGGACTCGTCGCCCCAGCGGTCCAGGGCCTCGTCGATGTAGCGGCTCCACATCAGGGTGTCGCGCACGAGCGCCCCACGCAGGGTCAGCACGTTGTGCATGGTCGCCGTGCAGTTCTCGGCCATGCACAGGGCCCGGTGGTCGGGGAAGTAGAAGTGCATCTCGGCCGGGGCCTCGGACTCCGGGGTGAGCTGGAACTCGATCCGGATGCCGTCCAGCACCAGTTCCTGGCCGGTCTCGGTGATGTCGATGGTCGGCGGGACGAGCGCCGATTCACCGGTGGGGACGCCCTTGCCCAGGCCCTGGTCGACGTGGCCGTGCTCGCTCCACTCCAGCATCAGGCCGTACTGGTACATGGCCCGACGGCCCATGGCCGGTCCGGCCAGCAGGTTCTCGGCGACGGCCTCGCGCAGGAAGCCGTCGGGCGCCACGATCGGGACCTCGCCGGCCTCGATGCGGGCCGGGTCGACCATGCCGAGGATGCCGCCGAAGTGGTCGAGGTGGGAGTGGGTGTAGATCACCGCGGTGACCGGTCGCTCGCCGAGGTGCTCGGTCACCAGCTCGAAGGCGGCCCGGGCCGTCTCGGTGGTGGTCAGCGGATCGATGACCACCCAGCCCTCGTCGCCTCGGATGAAGGTGGCCGTCGACGTATCGAATCCACGCACCTGGTAGAAGCCGTCGATGACCTCGTAGAGGCCGTGCTGGGCGTTGAACCCGGCCTGGCGCCACAGCGACGGGTTGACGGTGTCGGGGCACGGGCCGTGCACGAAGTCCGACTGCGACAGGTCCCAGGTGACGGGGAGCCACGGGTTGGGGGTGATCTTCTCGATGACCGGCTCGGTCCGGGTGGCGATGAAGCCCCGGGCCACGTCGGCGGCGTCGGTGCCGTCGTCGGGGGGCATGGAGGCGGCGAAGGCCTCCAGGTCGGCCCGGGTCTGCGGTGCGGCCGGCTTGTGGGCGCGGGGGTCGTCGGTCACGGGGGGGGTTCTCCCTATCGGGGGTGGTGTGGGTGAGTTGGGACGGTGGCGGGTCAGGGGCCGCTGAAGACGGGGCCGGTGTGGCCGAGCATGGGGATCTCGCCCGGCCCGTCCTGGTAGCGGTTCAGCTCGAAGCGGGCCACCACGAAGTGGTGCACCTCGTCGGGGCCGTCGGCCAGGCGCAGGGTGCGCTGCTGGGTGTACATCCGTGACAGCGGCGTCCACTGGGAGACGCCGGTCGCCCCGTGGATCTGGATGGCCGCGTCGATGATCTGGCAGACCTTCTCGGGGACCATGGCCTTCACGGCGCTGATCCACACCCGGGCCTCGGCATTGCCCATGGTGTCCATGGCCTTGGCGGCCCGCAGCACCATGAGGCGCATGGCCTCGACCTCGATGCGGGCCCGGGACACCACCTCCATGTTCTTGCCGAGGTGGGAGATGGTCTTGCCGAACGCCTCCCGGTTGAGGCCCCGGCGGCTCATCATCTCGATGGCCCGTTCGGCGGCGCCGATGGACCGCATGCAGTGGTGGATGCGGCCCGGCCCGAGGCGTAGTTGGGAGATCTCGAAACCCCGGCCCTCGCCGAGCAGCAGGTTGGACGCCGGGACCCGGGCGTCGTCGAACGTGATGTGCATGTGGCCATGGGGGGCGTCGTCGTCGCCGAACACCTGCATGGGGTGGTCGATGGTGACCCCGGGGGTGTCGACCGGGACGAGGATCTGGGACTGCCGTCGGTGCGGAGGCCCGTCGGGGCTGGTCTGCACCATGGTGATCATCACCTTGCAGCGGGGGTCGCCGGCCCCCGAGATGTAGTACTTGGTGCCGTTGATGACCCACTCGTCGCCGTCCAGCACGGCCCGGCAGGCGATGTTCTTGGCGTCCGAGGAGGCCAGGTCGGGCTCGGTCATGGCATAGGCCGACCGGATCTCGCCGTTCAGGAGGGGTTCCAGCCACTGGGCCTTCTGCTCGGGGGTGCCGACCCGTTCCAGGACCTCCATGTTCCCGGTGTCGGGGGCCGAGCAGTTCATGGACTCGGAGGCGAGGGGGTTCTTCCCCAGTTCGGCGGCGATGTAGGCGTAGTCCAGGTTGGACAGGCCCTCGCCGGTTTCGGCGTCGGGGAGGAAGAAGTTCCAGAGTCCAGCCTCGCGGGCCCTGACCTTGAGCGCCTCGAGGATGTCCAGCTGGCCGGGGTGGTAGCCCCAGTGGTCGGTGCGCTCAGCACCGAGTCGGTGGAACTCCATGGTGACCGGCTCGACCTCGTCGGCGATGAACGACCTGACCTTCTCGTAGAGGGGCCGGGCCCCGTCGGACATGGTCAGGTCGAGGGACGGGTCGCTCGGGTCGTCGATGTGGAGGCCGGGGCCGACTGCCATGGTGGTGCTCCGCTGTGGGTGGGGCTGGGGTGGACGGGTCGAACCTATTCCCGCTGGTCCCGCGGGGCCCCAGCGGGCAGGATGCAGCCGTGGGGGAACGCGCACCAGACGAGTTGCCCGACGGGGTGCCCGGTGAGGTGCTGGCCATGTTCGCCGGGCACGGGGCGGCCACCTATGCCGAACGGGTGACCATGGAACAGCACGCCCGGCAGGCCGCGGCCCTGGCCCGGGACGCCGGCGCCGACGACGCACTGGTGCTGGCCGCCCTGCTGCACGACGTGGGCCACTTCCTCGACGAGCCGGATTCGGAGTTCGGGGTGACCGACCACGGGACGACCGGCGGGGCGTGGGTGGCCGAGCGGTTCGTCGATGCGGTCAGCGAACCGGTTCGCCTCCACGTGGCTGCCAAGCGGTACCGGTGCTTCGTGGACCCGTCCTACGAGGCCGAGCTGAGTCCGGCCTCGGTGGGGACGCTGCGACTCCAGGGCGGGGCCATGTCGGCCGCCGAGGCCGAGGCGTTCGAGGCCGAGCAGTTCGCCGATGCGGCACTCGCCGTGCGGGGTTGGGACGACGGGGGCAAGCAGGACGGGGAGCGGGCGTCCCGGGTGGACGTCCCATCGGTGGAGCACTGGCTGCCGCTGCTCGAGGACCCGGGGCTACGACGGTGAGGCTCCTGGACGTCGACGTCGATGCCGGGGTGGTCGCCGTGGAGTTGGCCGACGGGCCGACGAGGTTCCACGCCCTGTGGCTGCGGGACAACGCCCGGGACGACGCGTCGCGCCACGGCGGCAACGACCAGCGGCTGTTCGACGTGACCGAGTTGGCCGACGTGGTCACCGTGGAATCGGCCGAGGTGGTCGAGGGCCGCCTGGTGGTGTCGTTCGGACCGGACGGGGCGACCAGCAGCTATGACGCCGACTGGCTGGAGGCCCACCGCTACGACGGACCCGTCGCTCGGGTGGTGGAGTCCCGAGCTTGGGTAGCGGCCGACCTGGCCCTCCACCGGCTGGCATGGGCCGATCGGGAGGATCCGGCGGCCTGGGCCGGCGCCACCCGTGCGCTGGTACGCGACGGGGTGGCCATCGTGGACGGGTTGGCCACAGGGGAGGCAGGTGACGGGGCCGGTCTCGGGGACGTGGCCGGCCTGTGGGGGCCCATTCGGGAGACCAATTACGGCGAGGTGTTCCACGTCCGGGCCGAGGCCGACCCGACCAACCTGGCCTTCACGCCGCGGGCGCTGAACGTGCACACCGACAACCCCTACCGACGGCCGGTGCCCGGCTACCAACTGCTGCACTGCCTGGTGGCCAGCGACGCGGGTGGGGTGACGGTGCTGGTGGACGGCTTCCGGGCTGCCGAGGTGCTGCGGGACGAGGACCCGGTGGCCTTCGGGCTGTTGTCGACGCGCAGCGTGCCCTTCCGGTGGTCGGGCGGCGGGTTCGACCTGTGGAACCGGGGCCCGCTGATCGAGGTGGTGGACGGCGGACCGGGACACGGAACCATCCGGGCTGTCCGGTACAACAACCGCTCGGCGGCGCCGTTCGACCTGCCGTTTGGCGAGATGGCCGGGTATTACGAGGCGTTCCGTACCTTCGCCCGGCTGCTCCACCGTCCGGAACTGGAGTACCGGTTCACCCTGGCGCCCGGCGAGTGCATGGTGTTCGACAACGAGCGGGTACTCCACGGTCGGCACGGCGAGGCCGACCCCGAGCGCTACCTGCAGGGCTGTTACCTCGATCGGGACTGGATCCACGGCCGCATCCTCACGAAATAACTATGTGTAGCACGTAATCAGTGGTACACATATACCCATGGCGAACCTGACGCTGGCTGTGGACGACGACCTCCTGCACCGGGCCCGGGTGCGGGCCGCCGGGGAGGGCACCTCGGTCAACGCGGTGGTCCGGGACCTGCTGGCTGCCTATTCGGCCGTGGACCGGGTGGACGCGGCCCGCCGACGACTGGTCGCCCTGTCGGTGTCGTCGGCCGCCGGCTCGGGAGGCCGGCCCATTTCCCCTGACGGAGGGCCTGGCTGATGCCCGGCCGGACGTTTGTCGACGCCTCGGTCCTGGTACGCCTGTTCGACGACGACCAGCCGGAACGCCAGGCGGCGGCCCGGGCCCTGGTGGGAGCGGCCGACGGATCGGCACTCGTGGTGTCGGGCCCGGTCCTGGCCGAGTTCGCCGACATCGTGACGTCCCGTCTGGCCCGCCCCCTGTCGGCGGTGGTGGCCCGGAGGGCGCTGGCCGAGCTGGCCGAGCTGACGGTGGTGTCAGCCGACGCGTCGTTGGTGCTGGCCGCTGCCGACCCGGGTGACGAAGCCGGATTGTCGATGCGGGACGCCCTGGCGCTGGAGGCCGCGGTGGTCGGTGGCTGCGACCTGATGGCCACCGAGGTGCTGGCCCATGGCAGCGTGGTCCGTGGTGTCCGGATCGAGGATCCGGCTGCCGACTAGGAGCGAGGGTTCGGACAGAGGCCCGGACAGGGGAGCAGCCATGACGGACCTCGAGCAACTGACGGCGGCCGGACTGGTGCGCCACGACGTGGACGCCCACGGGACCCGCATCCACGTGGCCGAGATGGGTGCCGGTCCGCTTGTTCTATTCGTCCACGGATTCCCCGAGTCCTGGTACTCGTGGCGCAACCAACTGCCAGCCGTGGCCGCCGCCGGCTACCGGGCGGCGGCCATCGACGTCCGCGGCTACGGCTCGTCGGATGCCCCCGAGGCGATCGATGCGTATCGGCTGGTCGATCTGGCCGGTGACTGCGTCGGAGTAGTCGAAGCCCTTGGAGAGTCGGAAGCGGTCATCGTTGGTCACGACTGGGGTTCACCCATCGCCAGCACGGCTGCACTCCTACGCCCCGACATGTTTCGGGCGGTGGCCCTGCTCAGCGTTCCGTACACCCCTCGGAACGAAGTGCGACCGAGCGACTTCTTCCAATCCGTCGGAGGGGAGGATGTCTTCTACATCGACCACTTTCAGGAGCCGGGCGTGGCCGAGGCCGAGATCGCCGCCGATCCGGTCGCCTGGTTGGGCGCCTTCTACCTCAACGCCTCGGGCGGAGCTCCGGAGTCGGCACCCGGTGAACCACCCCGGTTCTTCACCAAACCCGGAGGTCGGCTCGTGGACCGTTTGGCACCGTGGACGGGGCCATTGGCCTGGCTCTCCGCCGAAGACCTAGCGTTCTACGCCAGCGAGTTCGCCCGTTCTGGGTTCTCGGGAGGTCTGAACCGGTACCGCTGCATGGACCGTGACTGGCTTGACCTCCGGGCTTGGCACGGAGCGAAGATTCGACAGCCCTCATTGTTCATCGGCGGGGAGAAGGATGGGCCGACAGCTTTTGGCGCTGGCAGCATCGCACGGTTCCCGGAGACCCTTCCGGGCCTGCACGCCTCAGTAATCCTCCCGGGTGTCGGCCACTGGATTCAACAGGAGGACGCTGAGGGGACTAACGAGGCCCTGCTGGACTTCCTGGGTTCGGCCTGCTCCTGAGGCCACCCCGGGGACCTTTCCCGGGGCTTCTCCCGGGCACATAGGGTCTCTCCATGGGGAAGGGCGACGGTGGGAAGCTGACCCGGTCGTTGGGCCTGCGCCACGTCTTCGCCCTGTCCACCGGGGCCATGCTCTCCTCGGGCCTGTTCCTGCTCCCCGGACTGGCCGCCGCCAAGGCCGGACCGGCCGCCGTGCTGGCCTACCTACTGGCCGGGTGCCTGGCCGTGCCAGCCATGCTCAGCGTGTCCGAACTGGCCACCGCACTTCCCAAGGCGGGCGGCGCCTACTACTTCCTGGAGCGGGCGCTGGGGCCGGCAGTGGGCACGGTGGCCGGATTCGGCACGTGGCTGTCACTGGTGCTCAAGGACGCCTTCGCCATGGTCGGCATGAGCGCCTACCTGGTCCTCATCCTGGACGTCAACGCCACGACGTTGGCCCTCGTCCTGATCGGCCTGTTCACCCTGGTCAACGTGGTGGGCTCCAAGGCCAGCGCCTCGCTGCAGCTCACCCTCGTGGTCGTGGTCCTGGCCGTCATGGGCTGGTTCATCGTCGACGGCCTGTTCGAGACCGCCGAGCGGGGGATCGACGGATCCAACCTCGACCCGTTCTTCACCCACGGCGGTGCCGGCCTGGTGGCCGTGGTCGGCCTGGTGTTCGTGTCCTACGGAGGCCTGACCAAGGTGGCCAGCGCGGCCGAGGAGGTCGAGGACCCCAGCCAACGCATCCCACTGGGCATGGCGCTCTCGCTGGCCACCGCCACCGCGCTCTACACCCTCGGCGTGCTGGTCACCGTGGCCGTGGTGCCGGCCGAGGTGCTGCACGGCGACCTGGCGCCCATCCACACGGCGGCCGAGGCGGTGCTGCCCAAGGTGGGGGCGTGGTTGGTCGTGGTGGCCGCCCTGGCCGCCTTCTCATCGGCGGTCAACGCCGGGATCCTGGCCGCCGCGCGCTATCCGATGGCCATGGCCCGCGACGGCCTGCTCCCCGCCTGGATGGGTGGGTTGGGCCGATTCGGGACCCCGGTGTTCGGCGTGGTGGCCACAGGTACGGCCATCGCCGTGGTGGTGCTGGCCTTCGACGCCGAGGCCATCGCCAAGCTGGCCAGCGCCTTCGTGCTGCTCACCCTGGGCCTCGTGAACCTGGCCGTGCTGGTGCTGCGAGCCTCCGAGATCCGGTCCTACGCGCCGTCGTTCCGGTCGCCCCTGTACCCGTGGACCCAGTTGGCCGGCATCGCCATCTCCGGATACCTGATCTCACAACTGGGGACGGCTGCCCTGGTGTTCGTCGGCGTGGTGACCGTCGTCGGCTGGACGTGGCACCACCTGTACGCCACGCCGCGCACCGAGCGGACCGGCGCCATCCGCCACGTGTTCCGCCGTTGGGGACGCGAGGCCGACGACTCGTTGGCCCGGGAGATGAGCGCGGCCATGGCCGGGCACGGCCTGCGGGACCGGGACGACTACGCCGGCCTGATCGCCCGGGCCGTGGTGCTGTCCATCCCCGAGGGGGCCGACATCGGTGAGGCGGCGGCTCGGGCCTCCACGGTGCTGTCGGACCGGATCGGGGTGCCGACCGAGGAGGTCACCGAACGGTTCCTGGAGACGGGGTCGCTGTGGATCCAACCGTCGGTCGACCACCCCACGGCCACGCCGGTGGCCCTGTTCGAGGTGCTGGACGCCGACCAGCTGGTGATCGTGCGGGCCGCGTCGGGCATCCGGATCCCGGCGGCCTGGGGCGGGTCCGGCGAGCGGGTCAACGCCCTGTTCTTCCTGGCGGGCACGACCGACGAGCCGGGTCGGGCGTTGCGTCTGGCCGGCGAGCTGGCCGGCTTCCTGCACACCGGGGCCCGGGCCTGTGGGCAGGCGGCCACCGAGGACGAGGTGAAGACGGCGCTGCTACCCGGCCGGACGGTCCGCCAGTACGCCCTGCTTCCCGAGGGGCTGGACGCTGGGCTGATCGGACGGCGGATCGGTGACCTGGGCCTGCCTGGCGACGCCGCGGTGGCCGCGGTGACCCGGTTCGGCGCGCCGTTGGCTCCCGACCCCGACCTGGTCCTGGAGGCTGACGACCAGGTCACGGTGGTCGGCCCGGAGGACGCCATGCCCGCCCCCGGAGAGTCCGCCCCCCTGGGCTGAGGCCGCGCTCGGGTCGGTCCCCGGACCGGCTCCTGGATCGGGTCAGGCCTGGAGGAGGCGGCGGATCTCGGCGGCGCCGGCCACCCGTTCGGCATCGGTGGCCGCGATGGGGGCCAGGTTGAAGTCCACAGCACCGGCCTCCACGAACGGGCGGAGCCACCCTGCGATGTCAGCCGGGGTGCCGACCGGCGAGTAGCGCTCGAAGGCCGAGTACGGGGCGCCGTAGAACTTCTCCATGGCCGGGGACAGGAGTGCCGCACCCTCGGCCGGCGTGTCGCCCAGCCCCACCCAGATCTGGTAGCCGTGCCGCCACGCCACGTCGGTGCGACCGGCCTCGGCGGCGGCCTGTCCGGCCAGGGCCACCCCCTCGGCGAATCGGCGGGGGGAGCACCACGAGGCCAGCCAGCCATCGCCGCGTCGACCGGCCCGTAGCACCGCGGCGTTGGAGCGCCCGCCCACGGTGACCGGGACGGCCGGGGACGGGGCGGGACGGATCGACACGTCGGGCGCGTCGTAGAACTCGCCGTGGTGGTCGATCTGGTCGCCGGCCAGCAGAGGCCGCAGCACGTCCAGGGCCTCGTCGGTGCGGCGACCCCGGGTGGCCGGGTCGACCCCCACCACCTCCATCTCGTGGCGGTCCTCGCCGCCCACGCCGACCCCGAAGGTCAGCCGGCCCGGGGACTGTTCGGCCACCGTGGCCACCTGGCGGGCCACGGCCACCGGATGGCGCAGGGCCAGCAGGTACACGCCGACGTACACGCCGATGCTGGGGTGCAGGCCGGCCAGCCACGCCACCTTCATGAGCCCGTCCATGCCGCGACCGTCGAAGAACGCCACGTGGTCGGCGGTCACCAGGTGGTCGAGGCCGGCATCGGCGGCGCCGTGCACGTAGGCCGCGGCGGCATCGTGGTCGCCGAACCCGGCCGGCGGGATGGACAGCCCGACCCGGACTCCCGGGATGGCGGTCTCCGGATCAGGCATGGCGTCGGGTCACGGGGCCCGCTTCTCGCCGAACCGGTCCCACGAGGTGATCTTCTCGGCGCCCCGGTAGCGGGGGGCCACACCCCACTTCCCGGTCGGGTGGCCGAGCGGCAGCAGGGCCAGGACCTCGTAGCGCTCCGGGATGCCCACCAGCTCGCGCACGTCGTCCTCGTAGATGCGGTGCAGCGTGGTCATGGC
>CAYWBE010000058.1:0-9398 GCA_964456295.1 uncultured Candidatus Nemicrothrix sp. | reverse complement strand
CGCTTGTCCTCGGGCACCGGGACGCCGGCCATGAGCCCCGCCTCGGCGGCCGTCACCGGTGGCGGCAGCTCGTCCATGGCCGTCGGGGTGGGTCGCCCGGTCTCCGGATCGGTGAGGGTCACCACCAGCTGCGGCGTCAGCACCGTGCCCCCTCCCCGACGAACCCATCCAGGGCGATCCCGTCCAGGGCACCCGGGGCGGCGATCAGCACCAGCGCGTTGGTGGCCCGTCCCGGCGCCCGCTCGACCGAGACCCGTCCGGCGGCCAGGTGCACCGCGGTCGACGCGCCGTCGGTTCCGGCCACCACGGCCTTGGCCCGCAGCAGGCCCGCACCCACCCGGTCCCGCAGTGCCTCCAGCCCAGCAGCCAGCCGCTCCGGGTCGACCGGCCCACCGGGCGGCCCACCGAGCGGCAGCATGCGCGTCTCCACCGGAAGGTCCAGGGCTGGTCGGATATCAGTCATCTCAGGGGTCTGCTCCGGGGCCCACTCCAGACCCGTGTCGAGCACGTACGCCGCCGGGGTTCCCAGCACCTGGGCCACCCACCGGTCTCCACCTGACGGCTCGACGGTGAGCACCGGCGTCCCGGGGGCCACCTCGGCACACCACGCACGGGCCGCCGCACCACCATCGGCAGCCAGGTCCACCTTGGTCACCACGATGACCTCAGCGGCCCCGACCTGGCGGACGACCAGCGGCCCGTAGGTCCGGTCGGCCGCCCGGGCCACCACGTCGGTGGCGTCCACGGCCACCACGATTCCGTCGGGCCGGATCCGACGCCGGTCCCCGTAGGAGGCCACCCGGTCCGGTTCGGCCACCCCGCTGGCCTCCACGACCAGCCGGTCCGGCGGTCGGTCGTCCAGCACCAGGTCGCGCAGGGTCATGGCCAGCGAGTCGCCGATCGAGCAGCAGACGCAGCCGTTGGTCAGCTCCACGGTGTCGCCGTCGCGGGCCGCCACCAGGTCGGCGTCGAGGTTCACCTCACCGATGTCGTTGACCACCACGGCGATGCGTTCGCCGTCGGCGGCCCGCAGCAGGCGGTTCACCAGGGTCGTCTTGCCGGCACCCAGCCATCCCCCCAGCACCACCATGGGGATGCGGGACACGGCACCCGTGTCGCCGACCTGCACCGGACCCCGTGGGCCCTCCGGGGCACCGGGAGCACGCGTCATGGGAGGAGGGCACCTGTCATGAGGGCACCTGTCATGAGGGGAGCGTCATGAGGGGAGCGGGTAGACCCTTCCGGACATCACGGTGGCCGTGATCCCGATGTCGGGCCAGGCCGCCGGGTCCACCTCGAACGGGTCGGCGTCCAGCACCGTCACGTCGGCCAGCTTCCCGGCGGCCAACGATCCGATCTCGTGGTCCAGGAACAGCTGCCACGCCGGCTCGATGGTCACCGCGGCCAGGGCGTCGTACGGGCTGAGCCGCTCGTGCTCGCCCAACACCACGCCCGATGCCGACGTCCGGGTGGCCATCACCGAGGCGGCCAGCAACGGCTGCAGCGGCCCCATGGGCAGGTCGGAGTGCAGGGCCACGCTCATCCCGTTGCGTCGGGCCGAGCCCACCCGGGTCATCTGCGAGGCCCGCTCGGTCCCCAGCCCCTCGGCCACGTACTGGTCACCGAAGCACCGCAGGTAGTAGCCGTTGGCCTGCACGGCACACCCCAGGGCGGCGGCCCGCCGGGACTGGGCCTGGGTGGACACCCCGAAGTGGTGCAGCACCGTGCGGTGGTCGAACCGGGGCGCCTCGGCCTGCAGTTGGGCGATGGCGTCCAGCGTGGCGTCCATGCCCCGGTCTCCGTTGACATGGATGTTGACCTGCCGCCCGGCGTTCCAGGTCGGCCGGACGTGATTCACGATGCGCTCCGGCTCGGCCATCCACGCCCCCTCGTGGCCGTCGATGTAGCCGGGTTCGCCCAACTGCATCAGCTGGGCGATGAACGCCCCGTCGGCGAAGAACTTGCCGGCGTCCAGGAACCGGATCCGTTCCGAGGCGAACTCCGGCAGGGCGGCGATCCGGTCGTCGGCCTCGGCCCCGTACACCCGCTTGAACGTCCCCACCTGGGGGATCAGGTACTGACGGAACGGCACGTGGTCGCCCTCGTGTACCTGGGCCAGCACCTCGAGCTCCCGGTCGGGCAGGGCCATGCCGCCGAACCCGGCATCGGCGATGGTCGTCACCCCACCGCGGTGGACCAGCTGGGCCACCTCCTCCATCAGCACCTCGTACCGGCCACCGTCCAGGAGCATCGGTCGCAGTCGCTGGAGGGCCCACGCCATGCCGGACTCCCACATCCAGCCCGTCTCCAGGTCGATGTGCGGGTCCCATGCCGCCCCCTCGGCGGCCTCCACCATCTCCAGAGCGGGGCCGTTCAGGCACAGCCGGTGGAACGAACGCCCCCACACCACGATGGGCCGGGTGGTTGACAGGGCGTCGAGGTCGGACCGGTCCAGCTCGCCGTGGAACTGCCGGTGCCAGCCGAAGGTGATGAACGGCTGGTCCGGCGCGCCCGAGGATCGGGATCCCGCCTCGAGTTCGGCCAGGCGGGTCAGGTAGGCGTCACGGCCCGTGGTGGCCGGCACGTCGCGGCCCGGGAGGTCCCAGGCCTCCGGGGTGATCCACTCGGTGGCCATGAGCGCGGCCATCAGCGACGGGTGAACGTGCGGGTCGATCAGGCCGGGCAGCAGCACCGAGTCGGCGAACCGGTCGTCGACCTCGTGTTCGTGGAGGTCCAGCCACGGTCGCAGCGACTCCAGCGTCCCCACCTCGACGATCCGGTCGCCGCGGACGGCCAGCGCCGTGGCGGTGGGCAGCGACGGGTCCATCGTCCGGATCTGCCGGGCGGTGTAGACGGTGATGGTCACGACGCGTCGACGCCCAGGGCGGTCAGGGAGAGCTCGCGGAAGGCGGCCACCGCATCGTCGTCCAGCGGCAGGCCCTCCAGCACCACCCGGTAGTACAACGGTCCGAGCAGGAACTGCTCGACGTGGTCGAGGTCCAGGTCGGCCGACGCCTCACCCCGGTCGATGGCCCGCTGGATGATCCCTTGCAGGGTGTTCCAGCTGGACCGCCGGTAGTTGCCCAGTGCCTTGCCGATCTCCTCGTCGTGGGCCGACAGTTCGCCCAGGCCGGTGGCCACCTGCCGGAAGCCCGGCTGGCTGTACACCCGCTGGCGGTCGGCGTACCACTGGTCCAGTTCGGCCACCAGGTCGCCCCGGTCCTCGACCACGGCACGGCTGCCCCAGTGGTGCATGAGGGCCAGGAAGACGGCCTTCTTGTCCGGCCACCGCCGGTAGATCGAGCTCTTGGAGACCCGGGCTTCAGCGGCCAGGCGGTCCGTGGTGAACGCGGTGAGACCGCCGTCGGCCAGCAGCCGCATCGCCGCCTCCAGGATGGCCACGCCCCCCGGGTCCGCTGCAGCCTCCGGGACGGCCGTATCCGCCGCAGGGCCGCCCAACGCGGGGCCCGTCATCAGATCGTCACTTCGGGAATCATCGTCAACATTGCATCAACCCCAGCCCGCCGCCTACCGTCGCGCCCGGTGCGGCCACCGTGTCCGCTTCCATCCACAAGGCTGGATCCCTCCGGTCGATGGCATTCCCCTGGGAAGTGCCTCGCGGAATCCGGACCCGGCCTTGTCGGTGGAGGGAGAATACAGTACCGTACCGTACTGTCAATCCAGTGACCGGCGTCACCCCCTGCCATCCGGTGGGGATGCCGCCCTTTTCGACATCCGGAACACTGATATCCCAATGAACATGGAGGGGACCATGCGTCGAAACCGACGTGTACTGATTGCCCTGGGTCTGGCGTTCACCCTGATCGCCGCAGCCTGTGGGTCCGATGACGGGGACAGCGGTTCGTCCGGCGGGAGCGCGTCGGCGACGACGGCGGCTCCGGCCACCACCGCAGCCCCGGCCGCTACGACAGCGGCTCCGGCCACCACGACGGCGGCTCCGGCCACCACGGCGGCTCCCGAGCCCGAAGAGGTCGGCACGGTTGCCGACCACCTGGGTGACGGCAGCCTCGGCGTGGTCGAGGTCGGCCCCGGTGAGGAGATCCAGATCCGGTCGCTGAACGCCATCTCCGGCGACGTGGCCTTCCTGGGCATCCCGAACCAGCGTGGCGTCGAGATGGCCATCGCCGACTACGGCCAGATCGGTGGCCACGACGTGTCGATGGGTACCGGCCTGGACGACCTGTGCTCGGCTGACGGTGGCCAGGCGGCTGCCCAGACGATCGTGGCCGACGAGGACGTCGTCGGAGTCATCGGTACGTCGTGTTCCGGCGCGGCCGCGGCTGCGGCTCCGCTGATCAGCGAGGCCGGCATGGTCATGATCTCCGGTTCGAACACCTCGCCGTCGCTGACCAGCGACCTGGCGGGCACGGCCGGCGAGAACTACTACCCCGGCTACTACCGCACCGCCCACAACGACCTGTACCAGGGCGCCGCGGCGGCACTGTTCGCCTACGACGTGCTCGGCAAGTCGACCGCCGCGGCCATCCACGATGGTGACCCCTACACCAACGGCCTGGCCCAGGCGTTCGCCGATGCCTTCGAGGCGGCAGGCGGCACCATCACCGGGTTCACGGCGGTCAACAAGGGCGACACCGACATGGTGCCGGTCCTGACCGAGGTGGCTGCTGGTGCTCCGGACCTGCTGTTCTTCCCGATCTTCCAGCCGGAGGGTGACTTCATCGTCCAGCAGATCCGGGACGTCCCGGGCGTCGAGGCCATCACCCTGATGGCCGCCGACGGCCTGCTGAACAGCAACTTCATGGCCATCCCCGAGACCGAGGGCATGTACTTCTCCGGTCCGGACATCCGCTACGGCGCCAACGCCAACCAGTCGACCGGCCAGACGGCCGACGGCTTCCTGGCCGCCTACAACGACGAGTGGGGCGAGGACCCGGCTGCGCCGTTCTGGGCGCACAGCTACGACGCCACGACGTTGCTGCTGGACGCCATCGCGGCGGCCAGCTACGACGACGGCGGCACGCTGGTCGTCGACCGGGCCGGCGTACGCGAGTACCTGGGCTCGGTGACCGACTACGCGGGCATCATCGGCCTCATGTCGTGTGACGGCTTCGGCGACTGTGGTTCGCAGAAGATCACCGTGATCGGCCACGGCGACGCCAACGACCTCGCGGCGTCCAACGCCAACGTGGTGTTCGAGTACGCCCCGGCCGGTTCGGCCCAGGGTGACGGCTCGCTCGTCGCCCCGGTCATCCCGAAGCGTGGCGGCACCATGGTGTTCTCGTCGACCCAGATCGGCCAGCACGTGAACCACGGCGTCCAGTCGGGTATCGGCATCGGCAACATCAGCTCCAAGGTCTACGCCGCGGTCACGCAGCTGGATGAGAACTGGGAGCCGCAGCCCTACCTGGCCCACAGCTGGGAGGTCTCCGACGACCAGATGACGGTCACGCTGCACCTGGTGGACAACGCGGTGTTCCACGACGGCCACCCGATCACGTCCGAGGACGTGGCGTTCTCGGTCGACGTGGTGAAGAACAACCACCCGTTCGTGAACATGCTCGGCCCGGTCACCAGCGTGGACACGCCGGACGACCACACGGCCGTCCTGAACCTCGCCAACCCGCACCCCGCGCTGTGGATCGCGCTGTCGGACGTGATGCTTCCGATCATGCCGGCCCACGTCCTGGGTGACGGCACGGTCGAGATCAGCAATATGGGGGAGCACCCGGGCATCAAGGAGAACGTCGTCGGTTCCGGCGCCTTCGTCATGTCGCCCGATTCGGTGCTGTCGGAGAAGATCATCCTCGATGCGTTCGACGACTTCTTCATCCCGGGCCGTCCGTACCTGGACAAGATCGTGTACATCATCAACGCAGATGAGAACGCGCTCGCCCTGGGCCTCGAGGCCGGCGACTACGACCACGCGGCGACGGCGAGCGTCGTCAACGCCAAGCGCTATGCGGCCAACGACAACCTGGTGTTCAACCCGAACTACGCCCGAGGCGTCGGATCGACCAACGAACTCCAGTTCAACATGGCCAACCCGGTCATGTCGGACCTGCGGGTGCGTCAGGCCATCGCGTACGCCATCGACCGCGACTTCATCATCAACGAACTGCACCAGGGCCAGACCATGGAGCAGCTGGGCGGCATCCACCCGTCCAGCCCGTTCTACAACGCTGATGTCGAGCGGTACGACGTCGACCTGGACAAGGCCCGGGCCCTGCTGGCCGAGGCCGGGTACGCCGATGGTCTCGAGTTGACCATCGACTACATCCCCGGTCCGGCGGAGCAGCAGCGCAACGTGGCCGAGTACATCGCCCGTGCCCTCGAGGCCGTCGGCATCACCGTCGAGGTGCGTGACGCGGCTTCGCTGCCGGCGTGGGCCGGGATCTTCTTCGGAGGACCCGAGGCCTGGCACATGACCATGAACGCCTACTTCAACTGGGGTGACCCGGTGATCGGCGTGGACCGTGCCTACCTGTGCTCGAACATCAAGCCCGGCGTGTTCGTCAACAACTCCGCCTACTGCAACGAGAAGGTCGACGAGCTTCTCGGCGCGGCAGCGGTGTCGACGGACTTCGCCGAGCGGAAGGCGCTCTACGCGGAGTTCCAGGAGATCACCGCCCGGGAGTTGCCCTTCTACTACATCAACGCTCTGCCGCTCTTCGCGGCATGGCAGATCGATGTGATGAACCTGCCCATGGGTCCGTGGGAGGCGCTGTCGAACTTCTACGGCGTCTGGCTCGACCGGTAGCGACCGGTTGACCTGCTAGGTACTCACTAGAGAGACGAGGTGTTGACGCTCGCCCGGGGCATCGGGCTCAGGCTGGTACAGGCGTTCGGACTGCTCATGGCAGTCATCGTCCTGAACTTCATCCTGATCCAGATCGCCCCGGGCGACGTCGCCCTCACCCTGGCCGGCCAGCAGGGCAGCGGCTCGCCGGAGTTCCTGGCCGAGGTCCGAGCCCGCTTCGGCCTCGACGATCCGCTGCTGATGCAGCTCTGGCACTACGTCGTCAACGTCCTGCAGTTGGACCTGGGGCACTCCTACTTCTGGGAGCGCCCGGTCGTGGACCTGATCACCGAGAAGCTCTTCGCCACCGTCCTGCTGGCCGCCACCGCCCTGGCCTTCGCCATGACGGTCGGCGTCCTGCTCGGCGTGTTCACCGCCCGCCGCCCCGAGAGCCCGGCGTCGCACGGCGTGACCCTGCTGAGCCTCGTGGGCTACGCCCTCCCCGTCTTCTGGACGGCCATCATGATTCTGATCGTCTTCGTGGCCAAGCTCGGGCTCTTCCCCATCGGCGGCATGGAAGACCCCCGCTTCGAGGGCGGAACCATCGCCCACATCGTCGACGTGCTGTACCACCTGGTGCTCCCAGCCTTCACCCTGGCGATCATCTACCTCGCCTACTACTCGCGACTCGCCCGGGCATCCATGCTCGAGGTGCTGGAGTCCGACTACATCCGCACCGCCCGGGCCAAGGGCGTCGACGAACGCTCGGTCGTCTACCGCCACGCCCTCCGCAACGCCCTCATCCCGGTCGTCACCATCGCCGGCCTGCAGTTCGGCGCCCTGTTCTCCGGCGCCGTGCTCGTCGAGACGGTGTTCACGTGGCCCGGCCTGGGCCGCCTGGCCTTCGAGTCCATCCTCCGCCACGACACCCCGATGCTGCTGGGCCTGCTCATCGCCTCGGCCGCCCTGGTCATCGTGGCCAACCTGCTGACCGACGTCGTCTACCGCATGATCGACCCCCGCATCCGGGTAGGGGGCAAGTGACCGACACCGGCGTGGCCCTCGAGGCCGTGGAGGCCAGCGGCCGCGGCGCCTGGGCCATGTTCGTCCGCAACAAGGCCGCGGTGGCCGGCCTGGTCATGTTCACCGGCATCGTGCTGATGAACGTGTTCGGCCCCCTCCTCTACGGCGTGGACCCCGACGCCATGGTGGCCCGGCCGTTCTCCGGCCCCGGCGAGGGCACCGCCCCGCTGCTGGGCACCGACTACCTGGGCCGCGACGTGCTGGCCGGGGTGATCGGCGGCGGACGCACCACCCTGCTGGTGGGTGCGGTGGCCGCCGCCATGTCCATCACCATCGGGCTGGTCATCGGCAGCCTGGCCGGCTTCTACGGCCGCTGGGTGGACGCCGCGTTCATGCGCCTGACCGAGGTCTTCCAGACCCTGCCCACCCTCCTGTTCGCCATGGTGCTCCTGACCCTCATGGGTCCCTCGTCACGCACCGTGGCCCTGGCCATCGGCCTGGTGTCATGGCCCGCCGCGGCCCGCCTCACCCGGGCCGAGTTCCTCAAGATCCGCGAGCTGGAGTACGTCAAGGCGGCCCGGGCCATCGGGGCCGGCGACCTGCGCATCATGCTGCGGACCATCCTGCCCAACGCCATGCCGCCGCTCATCGTGGCCACAGCCCTGACCGTGGGCCTCGCCATCCTGTTCGAGGCAGGTATCAGCTTCCTCGGCCTGGGCGACAACCGAGTCGTGAGCTGGGGCTCGATGATCGGCAAGAACCAGGGCTTCATTCTGGAGGCCTGGTGGACGGTCACTTTTCCCGGCCTCGCCATCTTCCTGACCGTGCTCAGCATCTCGATGATGGGTGACGGCCTTCAGGATGCCTTCAACCCGAAGCTGCGGGGACGGTAGGTCGACACCATGGCCCTGCTCACCGTCACCGACCTGACCGTCAAGTTCGACGATTTCACCGCCGTGGACTCGGCCTCGTTCGCCATCGAATCGGGCGAGACCCTGGCCGTGGTCGGCGAATCCGGCTCGGGCAAATCGGTCACCGCCCTGTCCATCATGCGCCTCGTCGAGCAGGGCACCCGGGCCAGGATCACCAGCGGCTCCATCGAGTACCAGAAGGCGGACGGCACCCGGATCGACCTGCTGACCCAGTCCGAGGACGCCATGCGGGACATCCGGGGCAACGCCATCTCCATGATCTTCCAGGAGCCGTTGACCAGCCTGAACCCCGTCTACCCGGTGGGCGAGCAGATCGCCGAGGCGGTCCGCATCCACGAGGGCCTCGACCGGAAGGCGGCCATGGTCCGGGCCCGGGAGATGTTCGACCTGGTGCGCATCCCGGAGGCCGACAAGCGCATCGGCCAGTACCCGCACGAGATGTCGGGCGGCATGCGCCAACGGGTCATGATCGGCATCGCCCTGGCCTGCAACCCCCGCCTGCTCATCGCCGATGAGCCCACCACGGCCCTCGACGTGACCATCCAGGCACAGATCCTGGGCCTGATACGCCAACTCCAGGTCGATACCGGCACGGCGGTCATGCTCATCACCCACGACATGGGGGTGGTGGCCGAGTCGGCTGACCACGTGGTGGTCATGAACCGCGCCAAGGTCGTCGAGACGGGCGACGTGGACACCATCTTCCACTCCCCGACCGAGCCCTA
>CAYWBE010000057.1:0-9562 GCA_964456295.1 uncultured Candidatus Nemicrothrix sp. | reverse complement strand
GAGGTGACGCCGGCCGTGGTTCGCCTCCGCAAGGTCGAGCTGGACGCCAACGCCCGGGCCCGGACCGTCAAGCGCCTCAAGCACGCCCGGGCCTGACGTCCCCGCCCCGACTGCGGCCTGCGGACCACTACCGTCGCCGCCGTGACCGGACAGACTGAGTCGCCCACTGACGGCGACGCCCCCGGGGTCCTCTTCCTCTGCGTGCACAATGCCGGCCGCTCCCAGATGGCTGCCGGCTGGCTCCGGCACCTGGCCGGCGACACGGTGCGGGTCCTGTCGGCCGGCTCGGCACCCGGCGAGGCCGTGAACCCGGCTGCCGTGGCGGTGATGGCCGAGGTCGGGATCGACATCTCCCGGGCCGAGCCGCAGCGCTGGACCCCGGAGATGGTGGCCGACGTGGACGTGGTGGTCTCCATGGGTTGTGGCGACGAGTGCCCGGTGCTGCCCGGCACCCGGCTACTGGACTGGGCCCTCGACGACCCGGCCGGCCACGGACCCGACATGGTGCGGGGCGTCCGGGACGACGTCGAGGTCCGGGTCCGGGCCCTGCTGGACGAACTGCTCGACCGAGAGGATGGTGCCTGATGGCCATGAACGTGATGGGTACACCCCTCCAGGAGTGCAGCGTCGACCCGCTGACCGGGTTCTTCCGCGACGGCTGTTGCAACACCGGTGCCGACGACCTGGGCGTGCACACCGTGTGCGCCCTGGTCACCGAGGAGTTCCTGGCCTTCTCCAAGGAGGCCGGCAACGACCTGTCCACGCCCCGGCCCGGCTTCCCGGGCCTGCACCCCGGTGACCGGTGGTGCATGTGCGCCCCTCGGTGGCAGGAGGCGCATGAGGCCGGCGTGGCCCCGCCGGTGCTGCTGGCCGCCACCCACGTCCTGAGCCTCGAATGGGTGGACGCCGAGGCCCTCCGGGCCGCCGGAGTGGACCGACCGGACTGACGGGCTCCGGTCCGGCCCGGGAACGGGTCAGGAACGGGTCAGGCGCTCGACCAGCGGTTCGAGGGCGTGGCGCCAGTCGGCCACCAGGCCGATGTCGCACCAGTCCCACAGTTCACAGTCGGGGTCGGGGTTGATGCCGACCACGGTGTCGGCTCCCCGGAGGCCGACCGTGTGGTTGAACTTCCCCGACGTCCCGATGGCGATGCACAGCCGGGGGGCGATGGCGTGGCCGGTGATGCCCACCTGACGGGCCCTGGGCAGCCAGCCCGCGTCGGTGACCTTCCTGGTGGCACAGAGTTCGGCCCCCAGCCGGTCGGCCAGGCCCTTCACCTCGTCCAGGTCGGCCCGGTCCACGCCCTGCCCGACGCTCACCACGACCTCCGCGGTGGCCAGCAGGTCCGAGTCGTCGTCCCGGCGCTGCTCCAGTACCCGGACCGGTGGTTCGCCGGGGGGAGGCCCCAGTCGGTCGGCGGCGAACGGTCCCGAGGGCCGGTGGCGCAGCGTCGGGAACACGCCCGCCCGGACGGTGGCCATCTGGGTGGGAGAGGTGCAGGCGATCTCGGCCACCAGGCGGCCGCCGAACGCCGGCTTCAGGGCCACCAGGCGTCCGTCGCGGATCTCGAGGCCCACCGCGTCCCCGGTCAGCCCGGCCCCCAGTCGGGCCGCCAGTCGGGCGGCCACCTCACGGCCCCACGCGGTGGACGGTGCCAGGACGGCCCACGGGGGAGCAGCCTCCAGGTGGTCGGCCAGCATCGCGGCCACCTCGGCCGCACCGGTCACCTCGACGTGGCGGAGCACCCGGTCGGCACCCTGGCCGCTGAGGGCCTCCCAGTCGTCGACGGTGTCGATGCCCAGCACCGCCCGGCCGCCGATCACGGCTGCCAGGCCGGCCGCCGCGCCCAGCAGCTCGGCCGTGGTCCGGGGGCGCCCCGGTTCACCGACGACCACCACGTCGCCGCCGTCGCCGGGGCCCGTCGGCCGGGCGACCTCCGGAGCCCCCATGGCATCGACCGACGACGGGTGGGAGGGGGTCAGGGCTCCCCGGGAGCGGACCACCTCGGCCACCCGGTCCAGGTGGGTGGTGGTCGCTCCGTCCAGGCGCTCGCCGGCCCGGTCGACGTCCATCACCCGGACCTCGCCGACCACGGTCGGACTGGCTGTCGCCCCCCACGGGCCGTCACCCAGGTCGGCCGGTCCGAGGCGCCGGATGCGGTCGCCATCGACGGTGGCCCACGCCTCGGGTTCCTTGACCTTGCACGGGTCGCACAGGCGTTCCGCGCACGAGACGACGGCCGGTAGGTCCACCTCGACCCGGAGCCACTCGTCGTCGTGCTCCAATAGCGCGGTGAGCCCATCGGCCTGCAGGTCCAGCTCGCGGGCACCGACCAGCAGGGGCAGGCCGAGGAGTTCGGCCACCTGGGCGGGCACCTGGCCGGTGTCGGCGTCCACCGAGTTGCGGCCGCACAGCACCAGGTCCCACGGGCCGGTCGCCTCCAGCGCGGCGACCACCGCCCGGGCCGTGGCCAGCGTGTCGCTGCCGGCGAACGCCGGATCGGTCACGTGGATCCCGGAGGTGCAGCCGCAGAGGATGGCCTCCCGGAGGACCGAGTCGGCCGATTCCGGCCCCAGGGTGATGGCGGTGCACGTACCACCGGTGGCCTCGGCCAGGTCGCACCCGGCCCGCACCCCGCGGCGGCAGTAGTCGTTCATGTGGAGTTCCAGGCCGTCGCGCACCAGACGGCCGTCGGGGCCGAGGTGCATCTCCTGGAACTTCGGGATCTGCTTGACGAGGGCGGCGATGCGGAGCGGTCGCCGGGGCCGGTCGGTCACCGCGTCACCGTACCGGTGGCGCCACTAGCGTCCGGTCGTGGCCAGCTTCGAGACCGAGACGTTCCTCGTGGACGCCACCGACCCGTCCGACCTGGTGGAGGTGCTGGGCGAGGTGGCCGCCTCGCCCGGTGCATGGGTCAACGTCGAGCCGGACGTGGACGACTCGCTGCGGGCCGACGTCCCGGGCCTCTTCTCCTGGTTCTCGGCCCGGGGCGCCCAGGTGCCGGTCGGGACGTTCGTGGCCGGCACGGACCGTGACGTGCCATCGATCGGCCTGGACCACGGCACCGGTCGGGGGGCTGGTGACCGGCTCGCCGCGGCAGGGCAGGCGGCACCCGACGGCTGGCTGCTCAGGCAGGACAATCCCAAGCGCGGTCTGGTCTGGGAGTGGGGCAGGGGACCGGGGCAGGGGGATTCCGCCGGGCACCCAGCGCTGGCCCGGTTCCTGATGCAGGCCACGGCGCTGTTCTGCCAACTGCCCAGCGAGGGCCGGTTCCGGGTGGCCGTACACACGCCCCGGGGGTGACAGCCCCGGCGACCGATCAGGTCTCGCGAACCGCCTGCATCACCAGGTCGACGACCGCAGCGGCGTCCACCCCGTAGGCCACGTCGCAGTTGGCCGGCCCGTCGGCCCGGGGGCCCCGTTCGTCGACCACCGTCATGCCCCGGGTCCGGGTGCCGTCGAGTTCGACGTGGACCGGTCGGGCCTTGGTGGTGAACAGGTCCGGATGGGTGACGGCCAGCACGGCGCACGGGTCGTGCATGGGGCCGACCTCGGCCTTCTCCTCGGCCCGGAGGAAGACGGTGTAGAACTCCAGGAGTCGGGCCATGGCGTCGCCCACCGGCGTGCCGTAGGTGGCGCACTCCCGTCCGTGGACGCTGCCCATCAGCACCTGGTGGGTGAGGTTCAGCCCGAGCATGGTCAGGGGGGCGCCGGACCGCAGCACCTCGTCGGCCGCCTCGGGGTCGGCGTAGACGTTGAACTCGGCGGCTGCCGTCACGTTGCCCACCCCGAGGGCCGAGCCGCCCATCAGGGTGATGGAGGCGACCCGGTGGGCCAGGGTCGGATCGGCCCGTAGGGCGAGGGCCACGTTGGTCAGGGGGCCGATCGGCACGAGGTGGATGCCCTCCTCGGACCGGGTCGTCTCCACCAGCCAGTCGACTGCCCCGTCGGAGTCGGCGCCGCGGATCGGCTCAGGGAGGACCAGGTCGCCGAGGCCCGTGGCACCGTGCACCTCGTGGGCGAACTCCTGGGTACCGACCAGCGGGCCGGCGGCGCCGGCGTGGACCTCCACATCCAGTCCCAGCAGCTCCCGCATCCGACAGGCGTTGGCCGTCGTGTGTTCCAGTTCCACGTTTCCGGCCACCGTGGTGATGCCCACCAGGTCGGCCCAGCGGGCCGCCGTGATGATGGCCATGGCGTCGTCGACGCCGGGGTCACAGTCGAGGATGATCCGGGGGCGGGGCATTGCCGAAGTGTGCCCGCTCACCGGTCGGGCCGGTGGGACCGGCTGTCGACGGCGGCATCCACCTCGGCGGCCGTGGGCATCGACGGTTGGGCTCCCGGTCGGGTGGCCGCTATGGCCCCGGCGTGCACGGCGCGGCGGGCGGCGTCGAGGATCGTGGATCCATCGGCCAGGGCGGCAGCCAGTGCCCCACAGAACGAGTCGCCGGCCCCCGTGGTGTCCACCGGGTCGATGGTCGGGGCGGGCACCTCGACGGCGGCGTCGCCCGTGACGACCAGGGCACCGGCGCGACCCCGGGTGACCACCACGGTGTCCACCCCGAGGCTCCGGGCCGCGGTGGCCGTGGCGTCCACGTCGTCGGTCGGGTCGGTGCCGGTCAACTGGGCCAGCTCGATGGCGTTGGGGACCAGCACGTCCACCCGGTCCATGAGTGCGGCGGGCAGCGCCCCCGGGTCGGCCGGTGCCGGTGCCGGGTTGAGGACCACGGTGCCCGAAGCCGCACCGGCGGCCGCCGAGACGGCCTCGACGGGAACCTCCAGTTGGAGGAGGACCACCGAGGCATCGGCCACCGCTCCTGTCGCGGCGGCCACGTCGTCGGCCCCCACCCGGGCGTTGGCCCCCGGGCTGACCACGATGGCGTTGTCGCCCCGGGCGTCCACGCCGATCAGGGCGATCCCGCTGGGTGCCGCATCGTCGGTCGACAGGTGGGTGGTCGAGACGCCGGCCGCCTCCAGTGAGGCCCGCAGAGTGGAGCCGGCGTCATCGGCGCCCACCCGACCCACGAAGGCCACCTCGGAACCCTGGCGGGCTGCGGCCACCGCCTGGTTGGCGCCCTTCCCGCCCGGAACCAGGGCGTGGTCGCCGCCCAGCACCGTCTCACCGGTCACCGGGTGGTGGGGGACCGGCACCACGACGTCGAGGTTGGCCGAACCGACCACCGTGACCCCGGGAGCACCCATGCCCGAGAGCATGGCATCCCCGTCCGGTTCGGTCCGGTGACCCGACTCCGGGTTCAGGCGACGGGGCTTCCCGCCACCTCCTGGAGGCGCTTGACGGCGCCGACCATGACCTTGCGGGCCACCGCCGGGCTCTCGTCCAGCAGGCTGGAGAACTCGCGGCGGTTCAGGATCTCGACGACCATGTCGGTCTCGGCGGTGACGGTGGCCGATCGGGGGGTGCCGGCGATGAGGCTCATCTCGCCCAGGAAGTCCCCGGGGCCCAGGGTGGCCACCAGGCGCCCGCCGCGGCGGACCGAGGCGTTGCCGTCGGCGATGATCATGAACTCGCGGCCCGGCTGGCCCTCGGTGGTCAGGGTCCGACCGGCCGGCACGTCCACGCAGGTCATGAGGCGGGCCAGCGAGCGTTGCTGACCCTTGCCCAACTCGGAGAAGAGGTCGACGTTGGCCAGGGCGTCCTGGCAGCGGTTCTGTCGTGAAGCCATTGCGGGTCTCCTTCGGATGGTCCCGGCTGGTCCGGGCCACCCGTCCAGCATCGCAGCACGGTCGCTTCGACCCCCGGGTTCGTGACGGCCATCACCTGTGCCATCGGGCTCGTCGGGGCCCCGAGACCGGCCCGGCGACTACTTGACGGCCACCGGTGCGACGGGGCTCCCCACGGCGTCCACGAAGGGTTCCGGGGTGGCACTCAGGAGGAACTCGTGGACGCCGTCGGCCGCGCAGTCCGCCGACAGGGCCTCGAGGTCCCAGTTCTGGCCCTGGGTGAGGCCCATGTCCACCAACTGGAGCAGGTGCACCGCCAGGGCGTCGGCTTCCGACGGGTAGACCTCGAAGGCCAGGGTGTCGTTGGCCACCGCGGCCACGTCATGGTCGTGCATCCAGGTCACGCTGGACAGCCCCATGCCGGCGTTGGAGCCGTCCTGGCCGGGACCGAGGCAGTAGGCCAGGCCGCCTGACGAGTGGTAGAGGGCCATCCGGCCGGTCCGGACCAGCACGATGTCGCCGGCCCGGACCTCGACGCCGACCATCGCTGCCGCCTCGTCGAGGTCGTCGCCGGTGATGGCGTACGGGCAGTCCAGGATGTCGACGCCCTTGGCCCGGGCCACGTCGAGCAGCACGCCGCGGGACACCACGCTGCGGAGGTGGTGGATGCCGCAGAGCGATGCCCCGTCGGCGGTGATGGTGGCCGCGTCGTAGCCGTTGTACATCTGGCCCGAGTAGGACACGTGCCCCAGGCCGTCCCAGTGGGTCCCGGCCTGGAGGCCGAGGGTGACGTGGTCGTCGCTGGTGTGGAAGGCGTCGGGTCCGGCCCCGGGATCCAGGGCCTCGTTGACGGCGTGCATGGTGCGGGTCGGATTGTCACGGCCCGGAACGAACCCGGCCTGGATGCCGTCCTGTCGGAGCGGCACGGCCAGTGGGATGGTCCTCCCGTGGCGGACGGTGGCCGCCGCGCCGGCCACCACCTCGGGGGTGATCAGGTTCAGGGTGCCGATCTGGTCGTCGTCGCCCCAGCGTCCCCAGTTCCGGACGCGGGCCGAGATCTCCTGGAACTGGTCGGACATCGGCATGGGGGTTCCTCGCTGGGTGGGGTTCCGGTCGGGTCAGTAGCCGGCCTCGACGTCGACCACGTCGACGAGCGGCTGGTCGGCCAGCCAACGGTCGAGGTTGTCGGCGAAGGCGGCGTGGAGGCGGTCGATCGCACCGGGGTCGGACCACGATACGTGGGGGCTGAGGCGGACCCCGGGGTGTGAGTAGAGCCAGTGCCCGGCGGGAAGGGGTTCGGGGTCGCAGACGTCCAGCGAGGCCAGGCCGAGGTGGCCGGCGTCCAGCGAGCGTCGGAGCGCCTCCTGGTCGACGAGGCGACCCCGGGCGATGTTGACGAGGTGCGCTCCGGGCTTCATGGCAGCCAGGAGGTCGTCGTCGACCAGGCCCTCGGTGGCCGGGGTGAGCGGCGCGCCCACCACGACGTGGTCTGCGGCGGCCACCGCCGCGTGGAGGTCGGTCATCGACTCCACGCCGTCCATGCCGCTGGGGGCACCAGATCGGGTCACGGCCACCATCCGGCAGCCGAAGGGGGCCAGGCGCTCGGCCGTCGCCCGGTTGATGGTGCCGAACCCGATGAAGGCGACGGTCGCCCCGTCGAGGGTTTCCAGGTCGGCCAGCACCCACCGGCGGGGTGGTTCGGTCACCCACCGGTCCGGCAGCTGCTTGACGGCCGTCAGGAGCATGGCCACCACCCACTCGGCGATGGGCACGGCATTGACTCCCCGGGCACAGGTCAGGGTGCGGTCACCCAGCTTGTCGAGCGGGAAGTGGTCGACCCCCTGCCCGAGGGCGTGAACCCACCGGACGCCACGTGACAGCACCACTTCGAGGTTCCCGGTCGGGGCGGCCTGGGTGATGCAGGCGCCACCGGCCACCCCATCGGGTACCGGGCCGTCGGTGGGAACCCGGACGAAGTCCACCGTGGGGAAGCGTTGCCGGATGGCCTCGGTCGGGAAGTGGTCGCCCCACAGGTGGACCAGCACGGGGATGCGGTCGTCGACCTGGTCCGGGGCGTCCATGGTCGACGAGTCTGGCACGGCGACGCGATGGGTCGCCGTGCCAGACTCGCCGCATGTCGATGGACCCGGCCCAGCAGCGCCGCCGCCAGGAGGTCATCGAGGTGGCTACCCGGCTGTGCGACGAGGGGTTCGACGCCGTCCGGATGAAGCAGGTGGCCGACGAGTCTGGGGTCGCCCTGGCCACCCTCTACAAGTGGTTCACCAACAAGAACCTGCTGGTCCTGGAGGTCATGGCCGAGTGGCTGGACGAGATGGTGGCCCGGGTGGAGGCCGAGGGGCCGGTCGAGGGATCGGTGGGCGACCGGGTGGAGGCCACCCTGCTGCGGACCGTGGACCTGACCTTCGACCATCCAGCTCGAATGAGGGCCTTCATCCACGCCTTCTCCACCCCCGAGCCGATGGGCTTCGCCCTCGCTGAGCGGGTCGAGTTCGCGTTCGGTCGGCTCCTGTTCGTCAGGATGGGCGACGAGGTCGACATGGGCCGACGTATGGACGCCACCCGGATGATCGGTGGGGTGTGGTTCGCCTCGCTGAACGCCTGGGCCTGCGAGCGGCGGGACGAACAGCACGTCCGGGACATGTTGTCGAGCGCGGTGCGGGTCTCGTTGGTCGACTGACCGGCAACCGGCTGGTCGCCGGCCGGGAGGATCCGGTCAGCGGGTGCGCTCGCGGATGAGGACCTCCTGGGCCACGGTGGCCACGTGTGCGCCCCCCGGGGCGAACACCTCGCCGACCGCCAGACCCCGGGCGTTGGCCAGGCCGTGGGACCGGTGGTCGTGGAGCAGCCACTGGTCGGGGGGCAGCGGTCGGTGGAACCAGATGGTGTGGTCGAGGCTGGCCCCGATGAACACGTCCCCGTAGGTGGTCACCGAGTCCTCCCGGACCTCGCCGATGCGCGGATGGGTGCTGCCCACCGCATTGGTCGGGATGTCATCGGAGGTGTAGGCCAGCGCGCAGGCCTGCAGGGTGGGGTCGTCGCCCAGGTCGTCCAGGACCCGGAGCCAGATGGACGACCGGCCGGTCGACTGGTGGGCCACCCGGCGTCCCAGCATCGACCAGTCCTCCACGGTGCCCGAACCCGGCTCGCCGACGTCGTCGGGCAGCACCGACTCCTGGACGTCGGCTTCGTCCTCGGGGGTCTGGAACGAACAGGCCAGGTTCAGGATCGCCCCGTCGGACTGGCGGGCCACCACCCGGCGGGTCACGAACGACCTGCCGTTGCGGATCCGGTCCACCTCGTAGCGGATCGGCTCGTCGCTGGTGCCGCCGCGGATGAAGTAGGCGTGCAGGGAGTGCACCTGGTGGTCGGCGTCCACCGTGGCCTGCGCGGCCCGAAGCCCCTGGGCCACCACCTGCCCTCCGTACACGCGACCCCACGGGTATTCGGGGCTGACGCCCACGAACACGTCGGGCCCGTGGGCCTCCAGGGCCATCAGGGTGGCGAAGTCAGCCACCTCCCAGGACACGTCAGGTCCCGCCGTCAGCTTCGGTGCCGTCGACGTGCAGGGCCATGCCGACGTGCAGGGCCACGCCGTGGGCCATCGCATCCTCGTCCAGGCGCATGCGGTTGGAGTGCAGCGACGGAGCCATTCGGGGATCGGGCTCGTCGGCCGGGCACACCCCGAGGAACGCCATGACGCCGGGGACCTCACGGAGCACGTAGGCGAAGTCCTCTCCCCCCATGGCGGGGGCGGGGAGCACCCGGTGGCTGTCCGGGCCGAGGGCGGTCCTGCACACCTCGGCGAATCGTGACGCCTCGTGGGGGTCGTTCGTGGTCACCGGATAGCCATCCACCATCT
>CAYWBE010000056.1:0-9718 GCA_964456295.1 uncultured Candidatus Nemicrothrix sp. | reverse complement strand
TGCTGGACACCATCGGCGGCGGCACCTCCGAGGTCCAGAAGAACATCATCACCCGTCGAGGCCTGGGCCTCCCGAAGAACTTCTAGGGCCCGACCGACCCGGGAATCAGGGACATGACCTCCGACCGCCCCCTCCTCGACGGGATCACCGTGCTGGACCTCGCCTCGGTGGGGCCCGCGGTGCGCGCCGCCCGCTGGCTGGCCGACTGGGGAGCCGACGTGGTCAAGGTGGGTCCGGTACCCCGTGACGCCGGGGTCCACATCACCCCACCGGCCTACGCCTACAGCGCCCACCGGGGCATGCGCCGGGTCCTGCTGGACCTCAAGTCCGACGGGGGCCGCGACGCCTTCCTGCGTCTGGCCGGCACCGCGGATGTGGTCATCGAGAGCTTCCGACCAGGCGTCGTGGACCGCCTGGGCATCGGCTACGAGGCCCTCCGTGCCGTCAACCCGGGCATCGTGATGTGCTCGACCACCGGCTTCGGCCAGACCGGCCCCCGGGCCCAGTGGGCGGGCCACGACCTCAACTACCTGGCCGTCGGCGGCTACCTCCACTGCTCGGGCCGCACGGCCGACGGCGGACCGGCCCTGCCCGGTGCCACGGTGGCCGACAGCGCGGGCGGCGGGCTCCATGCCGTGGCCGCCATCTGTGCCGCCCTGACGGCCCGGGCGACCACCGGCGAGGGCACCCACCTGGACGTGTCGATCGCCGACGGCGTGCTGTCGCTCATGTCCCTGGCCGTCGACGAGTACCTGGCCGACGGCACCGAACCCGGTCCCCGCCACGGCCTCCTCACCGGCCGGTACGCCTGGTACGACCTCTACGAGGCGTCCGACGGCGGCTGGCTGGCCGTGGGCGCCATCGAACCCCGGTTCTTCGCCAACCTCTGCCGGGGTCTGGGCTGCGACCGGTGGGTGGACCACCAGTTCGACGACGACGCCACCGACGACATGCGGGCCGACTTCGCCGCGGCCTTCGCCACCCGGACCCGCGACGAGTGGGTGGACCTCCTGGGGCCGGCCGACACCTGCGTGACCGCGGTCCTCGACGTGCCCGAACTCCTGGCCGACGAGCAGTACCGGTCGCGTGGGGCCTTCACCGAGGTCATCCACCCCACGGCGGGACCCATCGCCCAGGTGGCCGCCCCGCTGGCCGGCCAGGTGGACGCCGCCGGCCTGCCGGTCCACGACATGGCCCAGCCGGCCACCGACGAGGTGCTGGCCGCCGCCGGCCTGGCCGCCGACGAGTTGGCCACCCTGCGGTCCGCGGGGGCGATCGCATGAGTACCGGTTCCGTGGCCCCGGAGCTGCCGCCGGTCCCCGAGGCGGTCACCGCCCGGATCGGCCTCGTCCAGTACGAGGAGGAGGGCGGCTTCCCGGTCGAGCACGGCTACATCTGGACCACCTGTGCGTCCGTGGAGAACGGCAACCCGCTGTTCTGGGACGACGAGGTGGCCGACCGACTCACCGGCGGCCCCATCGCCCCCCCGACCATGCTCTCGGTCTGGTTCCGCCCCCACCACTGGTCGCCGGGTCGGACCGAGCCGGCCGTCCCGCTGCAGGCCCACTTCGACCTCAAGGACGACCTGGACCTGCCCGAGGCCATCATCTCCTCGAACACCAACACCTTCCACGACCCGGTCCGCATCGGCGACCGGGTCAGGTCCCGGCAGATCCTCCGGTCGATCAGCGAACCCAAGACGACCCGCCTGGGCCACGGCCGCTTCTGGACCATCGACGTCGAGTACCTGAACCAGGACGACGCGCTGCTGGGCGTGGAGTCCTACACCGCCTTCGGCTACCGCCGGCCCACCGGACCGGAGTCCGGGCAGTGAGCCCCACCGTGGACCGCCTGCTGCACGGTGACGTGTCGGTCGGCGACGTCCTGCCCTCCCTGGGCGTGGACGTCACGGCGACCACCGTCGTCCTCGGCGCCCTGGCGTCACGGGACTGGCGCCCCATGCACCACGACCGGGACTTCGCCATCAACCGGAACGGCACCCGGGACATCTTCCTCAACACCCCCAACCAGGCCGCCTGGTTCGAGCGGTACCTGACCGACTGGACCGGACCCACCGGTCGCCTCGGCCGTATGACGTTCCGCATGAACACCTCGGTGTTCCCCGGCGACCACATGGCCTTCACGGCCACGGTGACCGGCCGCGAGGTCGACGAGGCCGGTTGCGGCTGGGTCGCCCTCGACGTCGCCCTCATGGTGGGCGACGTGGCCACCACCACCTGTGCCGTGCGGATGGCCCTCCCCCTCGACGACGACGACAACCCCTGGGCGCGCCGCGGCGACGCCTGGCGCCCATAGGAGCACCCGTGGACCTTTCCTTCACCGATGAACAGGACATGCTGCGCGAGGCCGTCCGTGGCCTGTGCGCCGACGCAGCGGACTCGGTCCGGGCGCTGGAGAACGACCCCGTGGGCTATGACCACGCCTTCTGGGAGGGCATGGCCGCCATGGGGCTGACCGGCCTCATGACGCCCGAGGCCCTCGGCGGTTCGGGCATGGGCCTGGTGGACGCCGTGGTGGTCTACGAGGAACTGGGGCGCAGCCTCGTGCCGTCGCCCCACCTGGCCTCGTCGGTGGTGGCCGCCGGCGTGCTGGCCGCCGCCGGGTCCGAGGCCCAGCAGGCCGAGTGGCTGCCCGCCATGGCCACCGGAGACGCCGTGCTGTCGGTGGCGTGGCTGGAACCCGACAACAGCTCCGGTCCGTCGGGCGTGCAACTGATCGCCGCCCCCGATGGCGACGACTTCGTCCTCTCGGGCGTGAAGCGCCACGTGCCCTACGCCTCCTCGGCCGACCGCCTGGTCGTCCTGGCCAGGACCGGCCCCGACGATGGGGGCGCCGCCGGCATCGACCTGTTCCTCGTCGACCCGACGACCAAGGGCGTGACCCTGACCCTCCAGCAGACGGTGGCCGGCGACACCCAGCACCGGGTCGACCTGGACGGCGTGCGGGTGGACGCCACCGACCGCATCGGCGACGCGGGCACCGGCTGGGACACCTGGTCCACCGTCATGACCGACGCCATGGTGCTGGTGGCCGCCCAGGCCGTGGGCGCGGCCGAGGCCACCCACGCCCTGACCACGCAGTACGCCAAGGAACGCCACCAGTTCGACAAGCCCATCGGGTCGTTCCAGTCGATCAGCCACTACCTGGCCGACGGCATCACGGCCATCGACGGCGCCCGGGTGCTGGTCCACCGCGCCGCCTGGACGCGTGACGAGGGGCGGGACGTGTCGGCCCTGGCCCCCATGGCCAAGCTGTTCGCCACCGGGACCTGCCGGGACGTGACCGGCGTGGCCATCCAGGTGCACGGCGGCATGGGCTTCACCGTGGAGTGCGACGCCCAGCTCTACTTCCGCCGCGCCAAGTCGTGGCAGTTGAACTGGTTCGACGACGACCACCTCGAAAAGCTCATCGCGGCCGCCGTCCTCGACTGAGACCCATCCCTGAGGCCCAGCAGTCGCCCGGTCGGGAGCCGCTGTCGGGGCCCGGGGCTGGGGCCGGCCGACGGACGTGGCCTAATGTCGACGTCGGTTGGGCGACCGGTCCGGCCCGATCAACCGGGGGGACCATGGGCACGTCGTGGATCATCGAGGGCCGGATCGACGACCGCTGGCCCATCAACACCCGAGGGAACGTCGGCGAGGTGTTCCCCGAGGTCCTCACCCCGCTGTCCTACCGGCTGGGGGTGATCCCCGCGGAGAAGGCGTGGCGTGACGCCTACGCCGAGTTGGGCGTGGCCGTGAAGGGCGACTTCGCAGGCGACGACCCGGTGATCATCGGCCTGTACGGCGGCTACGCCTACCTGAACCTCTCCTACCTGCGAATCCTCGGGGTCCGGGCGCCGGGCTCGTCGCCGGAGGCCATCGACGTGGCGTTCTTCGGCGAGGGCGACCCCCCGCCCTACGAACCCCGGAAGGGCGACCGGCGCCTGGGCTCCACCCTGCGGATCCTGCGCTCCGTACTGGGCGCCCTGGGCACCAGGGCCCTGCCGGCCATGGTGGCCGACAGCGAGGCGAGGGCCGAGACCCACCGGGCCGCCTGCCCGCCGCTGGACGCCCCCGACGGGGACCTGCTGGCCTACCTCCACGCCTTCCCGACGGCCTTCGGACCGGCCTTCCACAACCACATGCACTCCTCGGGTCTGGCCTCGATCGTGGCCGGGGTGCTGGCCGACGCCTGTGCGGCCGCCGGGGAACCCGGCCTGATCACCCACCTGCTCGGATCGGCCGGGGACGTGAAGTCCGCCGAGTACGCCCGAGACCTGTACGCCATCGCCCGGACGGTGCGTGAGCAGCCTGCGGTGGCGGCCGCCTTCGATGCCGGGGTGGACGGTCTGGTGGACCGGCTGGCCGCCCAGCACGACGACCCAGCGGTCGCGACGTTCTTGGACGACTTCGCGGGGTTCACCTCCGAACACGGCCACCGGGGGCCGAACGACTGGGAACTCTCGTCGCGGAACTGGGAGAACACCCCGGAACTCGCGCTGGTGGCCATCGACCGGATGCGACTGGCCGACCACGACCTGGACCCGGCGGCCCGGCTGGCCGACGACGGGGCCCGACGGGAGGCCGCCGTGGCGGTCGTCCGACCCCACGTCAGGGGGCTGGACAGGCGGAACTTCGACAAGGCCCTGGCCGCCACCGGCTGGTGGGCCCAGGCCCGCGAGGCCACCCGTGACCGGGCCATCCGCATCGGGGCACCGACCAAGCAGGCCTACCGCGAACTGGTCCGGCGGGCCGCCGAACGGGGCGGCGATCCGGATCCGGTGCGCGTCGCCCTGCTGGACCCGGTGGACGAGCTCCCGGCCTACCTGGCCAATCCCTCGGCATTCACCGACGTGCTGGCCGAACGGGGCGCCCTCTTCGACCGGTACACGGCCGTCAAACCCCGGTTCTTCATCACCAGCCAGGACGAGGTGCCGACCATCGAAGAACTGGAGGCCGAGCAGGCCGCCCGGGTCGCCGAGGCCGTCGCCACCCCCGGCCAGGTGCTGACCGGGGCGTCAGGCTGCCGGGGCGTGGCCCGGGGTCGGGCCCGCATCGTGCTGGATCCGGCCGACGCCGTGGACCTCGAGCCCGGCGAGGTGCTGGTGGCCCCCATCACCGACCCGGCGTGGACCCCGCTGTTCCTCCCGTCGGCCGCCGTGGTGGTCGACGTGGGCGCGCTCATGAGTCACGCGGTGATCGTGTCCCGCGAGTTGGGCATCCCGTGCGTGGTGTCCGTCGACGGCGCCACCCGTCGCATCCCCGACGGCGCCCTGGTGGAGGTGGATGGCACCGCCGGGACGGTCACCGTGCTGGAGGGCTGACCGGGCAGGACACGCCGGTGCCACCCAGGCCGCAATAGCCCATGGGGTTCCGGGCCAGGTACTGCTGGTGGTACTCCTCGGCGTAGAAGAAGTCCGGTCGGTCCACAATCTCGGTGGCCACTGGTCCGTATCCGGCCGCCGCCAACTCCACCGCGAAGGCGTCCCGGGTGGCCTCGGCGACCGCCCGCTGGACCTCGTCGGCCACGTAGATGCCCGACCGGTACTGGGTGCCGACGTCGTTGCCCTGACGCATGACCTGGGTGGGATCGTGGTTCTCCCAGAAGGTCCGCAGCACGTCGGCCAGCCCGATCTGGGCAGCGTCCCAGGCCACCAGCACGACCTCGTTGTGGCCGGTGAGCCCCGAGCAGACCTCCTCGTAGGTGGCGTTGGGCGTGAAGCCGCCGGCGTAGCCCACCGCGGTGGTCCACACGCCGGGCGTCTCCCAGAAGACCCGCTCGGCCCCCCAGAAGCAGCCCATGCCCACCACGAGGGTGTCGATGCCGTCGGGGAACGGTCCGACCAGCGGGCGGCCGTTCACCACGTGGGCCGCGGGCACCACCATGGCCTCGCTGCGCCCGGTCAGCGCGTCGGCCGGGTCGGGCATGGTGGTGAATCGGTGTCCGAACATGGTCAGATGCCGTCGGTCAGATCGTGAACGCCAGGTTGGCCGCCATGTGACGGGCCAGGTCCACGTCGCCACCGAGGACCACACGGCCGTCGTCGATCAGGGGCTGCGGATCGACCCGCCCGCCGGTGAGGGCCAGCCAGTCGTTCGACGACATGGCCAGGGTGACCGTCGGCCCGCCGTCCAGTTCGTCGACGACGTTGGCCCGACCGTCCACGGCCACCCGGATGACCGCCTCGACCGGACCGGTCAGCGTGACCTCCACCCGGCTCCCGTCGGGGGCCCCGGCCTTCTTGCCGATCACGAACCCGGCGGCCGTGGCCACCTCGGCCACCGACATCTCGGCTGGCCGGCTACCACCGGCCGGCTGGTGGCCCAACGGGACACGGCAGTCCTCGAGGTGCAGCCATGAGTCGTAGACCCGCACGTGCATGAACCGCAGGTACGGGACCTCGCCGACCGGCGACCAGCCGACCTTCAGGATCTCGTCGTCGGACATGGCGTGCAGGTGGTCCAGCCGCTGCCCGGAGACGTCCCGGAAGGCGGCCAGCACCTCGGGTCCCGACATCGACCGCATGGACTCCACCCACTGCTCGTTGCCCGCCGCGATGGCGTTCTTCAGGTGGTCCTTCGGGTAGTCCACCTCGGGGGCCGCTTCGCCACGGAGCATCCGCTCGGTGCCGATGATGTGGGCCAGGTTGTCCTGGACGGTCCAGCCCGGGCACCGGCTGGGGGTGGCCCAGTCGGCCTCGGTGAGGCCGTCGGCCCACTCGGCCCACTCAGCCCAGATCTCGGTCAACCCGCCGAGGATGTGCTCGCGGTCCAGCGTGATGTCCATGGGTGTCGGTCTCCTGACGGTCTGGTCGAACGGGGGCTCAGGGGGTCGGGTTGGCCACCGTCTGCCACTCCCGGGCCTCGAGGTACGGCCGGAACACCTCGCCCACGGCCGCCATGTCGGCCGGGGTCTTGGGCCGCTGCAACTCATAGAGGTGGGGGAACTCCAGCCACCCGAGCACCAGGTGCCACAGGCGCTCGGCGGCCTCGCCGGTCGGCGGCTCGATGAGGACGGGGCCGAACAGCTTCCGGGAGTCGTCGTCGTCTGCTCCCGGGAACACGAGGGTGGGCACGCCCCATCCCCCGAGGCCGACCACCCGCTCGTGGTCGGCCCGGACGTCGTCGTGGGTCGTCTCATCGGCCAGGGCCACGTCGGCCAGACCGGGATCCAGGTCCATCTCGACCAGCAGGTCGCGGGCCACCTCGGGACGGTGGGGCTGGCGGCCCTCCACGTGCAGGGCGGTGCCCGACCGCAGGTACCAGGCGTCGTTGAGCGCCGGGTCCTCGCGCTTGAGGAGGGCGCCGATGCGCATCATCGACCACCCGTAGGACCACTCCCGTTCCCACGGGTGCTTCTTCCCGTCGACCCGGTTGACCTCCTCGAGGCTGAAGAACCGCCAGTCGACATCGAGGCCCAGCCGGTCGCGTACCTCCCGCATCCACAGCGAGGTCTGGTAGGCCCACGGACAGATCACGTCGAAGTGGAAGTCCACCCGGGTCGGGGACGACTCGTCGCTCATGGTCCGAGCCTCGCGCACCCTCGCCGGTACTGGTCAGTCGGAGAGCCGGAGTTCGTGGCGGGTCACCTTGCCCAGGGCGTTGCGGGGCAGGGCATCGGTGTCCACCACCCGTCGGGGCAGCTTGTAGGCCGCCAGATGGTCCCGGGCGAAGGCCCGGAGTTCGTCGACGTCCGGGCAGGCCCGGCCGTCGACCGGCACCACCCAGGCCACCACCTCCTCGCCCCACTCGGCCGACGGCACCCCGGCGACGGCCACCTCGGCCACCGCCGGGTGACCCGCCAGGGCGTCGTCCACCTCGCGGGGGTACACGTTGAAGCCTCCGCTGATGATGAGCTCCTTGGCCCGCCCCACGATGGACAGGTAGCCGTCGCCGTCCACCTCCCCGAGGTCTCCGGTCCGGAACCACGGGGCGCCACCGTCGGGATCGGCCACGAACGCCTCGGCGGTGGCCTCCGGTCGCTGCCAGTAGCCGGCGAACACGTTGGGGCCCCGGACGAGGATCTCCCCCGTCGGGCCGTCCGTCCCCTCGCTCCCGTCCGAGAGGCGGACGTCCACGCCGGGAAGCGGGATGCCCACCGACCCCGGGCGACGCTCCCCGTCGTACGGGTTGGAGACCAGCATCACCGTCTCGGTCATGCCGTAGCGCTCCAGCACCGACACCCCGGCCCGTTCGGCCAGGCGGTCGTGCAGGTCGGCGGCCAGCGGGGCCGAGCCGGCCACGCACAGGCGGAGTCCCCCGAGGGAGCCCACCCGGTCGTGCCCGACGAGGCGGTGGTACATGGTCGGCACGCCGAAGAAGAGGGTGGCGTCGTGGACTCCGACGGCGTCCAGCACGGCATCGGGATCGAACCCCGGCTGCAGGACGGCCGACGCTCCGGCCAGCAGGGTGCCGTGCAGGCCCACTCCCAGTCCGTGCATGTGGAACAACGGCAGGCAGAGCACCAGGCGGTCGCCCTCGGTCCACCGCCAGGCCAGCCGCACCGACTGGGCTCCGGCCAGCAGGTTGGCCTGGGTCAGCACCGCTCCCTTGGGTCGGCCGGTGGTGCCCGACGTGTAGCCGATGACCGCCGGATCGTCGGGCAGCGAGGCATCCAGGTCGGGGCCCGGCCCGCCGGATCCATCGAGGCCTCCGAGGTCGGTACCGGCGACCAGCAGGCCGGGGTCCATCCCGACCAGCAGGTCGGCCCAGCCCGGGTGGTCGACCAGCGCGGCCCGGGGCCGGCAGTCGGCCAGGACATGGGCCAGCTCGGCGTCCCGGTAGGAGCCGTTGGTCGGGACCACCACAAGGCCCGACCGCAGGCAGGCCACGTGGGCCACGGCGAGGTCCACCGACGACGGACCCGAGACCAGCACCCGGTCGCCGGCCACCAGGCCAGCGGCGGCCATCCGACCGGCAGCCGCCGCGGTGCGGTCCAGGAACTCGCCCCGGGTCACCCAGCGGTCCCGGGCACCGTCACCAGGCCCACCGGTGATCGCCCCGAAAAGGAGGGGGCGATCAGGTTCGGGGCTGAGCGCCGCGGTCCACGCACCGGTCAGGGTCCCCGGGGCCGGCAGGACGAACGCACCGGCGGCATCGGAGCCGAGGTGGGCACGCCAGTGCAGTGGACCGTCCATCGGACGGACCGTACCGCCGGGCTTGACCCTCCTCCCGAGATCCTCCATACTAATGACACTCATTAGATCAGCCCGGAGGGCGACCCATGGAATTCGGCATCTTCAGCAACGGCTACACCCCCGGCCCGGCCGCCCACGACAGCGAGAGCGAGCACACCGAGCTCCTGCGCGAAGCCGAGTACGCCATCCTCGCCGACAAGCACAACTGGAAGTACGTCTGGTTCGGCGAGCACCACGGCCTGGTCGAGTACAGCCACATGTCCGCCCCGGCCCCGGTGATGGGTTGGGTGGCCGCCCAGACCGACTACATCCACATCGGCTCGGCCATCACCAGCCTCCCCACCAGGAAGGAGCACCCGGTCCGGATCGCCGAGCGGGCCGCCATGCTCGACCACTTCACCGACAACCGGTTCGAGTTCGGCACCGGCCGGGGCGCGGGGAGCCACGAACTGCGCACCTTCAACGTCATGGACCCCAGTGAGACCAAGGCCCAGTGGGACGAGGTCATCCGCGAGATCCCGCGTATGTGGGAGCAGAAGGACTACGACTTCGACGGCGAGTTCTTCACCGTCCCCACCC
>CAYWBE010000055.1:0-9765 GCA_964456295.1 uncultured Candidatus Nemicrothrix sp. | reverse complement strand
ACGTCCACTTCTACGGTCGCCCCAACCACGTCCACCACGTCCACGGTGGCACCCAACGTGGAGCTGGCGACGTTCTCCCGGGACGAGGGCAGCACGACTCTGGAGACGGTCGTCAGCTGCGGCCCGGACGGGCTGGACGCCGAACATCGGATCGACGGCGAACCCGTCGAACCCGAAACGGCTGGAGTGGCGACGACAGCCCTCGGGAAGACCTACCACCGGGTGGTGGCTGCCGTGGACGGCGAAGGCGTCGACTACCTGTTCGACGGCGGCTGGTGGGCCGAGGACCCGGTCGACGGCTCGTGTGAACCGTACGAGCTGAACACCGCCACGGCCTCGCCGAACACCTGGGACGACTATCCCGACGGTGGGCCGATCGTGGTCACCGAGATCCTCTGGGACCAGCTCGACCTCCGTGACGTCATGTGCCCCGGGCTCCTGCCGGACGCCTCCGAAGAATGGGCCACCGATGCCTGCACCGTGGACTTCGACCACCTGCGTCGGGCGTCAGTTAGGTCCGAGAGGGGCAGGCGCCTACTCGAGATCGGCTTCGACTGTGGACCGTTCGGCCTGGGCGAGGTGTGGTACGTGATCGACGGGGTTTTCGTCGCCAACGACTACTACCACCCGCCGGAGTTCGGCCCCGAACAGTACGAGGAGTGGGCCCTAGAGCCGATGCGAGACAGGTACGGCGACTCGGTCTACGACTACAGGGCACGAGCCGTGGAAGTCGACGGCGAGGTGTACGTCTTCGACGTCGGCCGAGTGCGGTACGACTGGAACCTCGAAGCAGCCCTGGGGAGGGACAACTGCGCCCTGGTCGACTGGTCCGGGCCGCCGGTCGCCTTCGAGGGCATCACACCAGGCCAACTGATCTGGCAGACCGGCTGGATGGTCGATGCCGGCAAAGCAGGCCCGGAATGCGCCGGACACGGCCCGGGCGGTTACTCGTCATGCGGTAGAGACGTTACGTACTGGGAGGCGTCCGGAACCGACCTGGGTCTGAGATTCCGCCTGTCGTCCAAGCCGATCACCGCAGTGGTCGTCGACATCACCTGGGACCCCACCGAGGTCCACGTCGGAGCCGCAGCTGGCGGCTGCGACCTGGTCGACCAGAGCGTGACGTCGGCGACCGTCCAGGCCACCATCTATCCCGCCAACTGGAACAAGATGGTCGAGTACGCCACGGCAGGCGCCGGCGACGGAATCGCCGACGGCGACCAGGTCACCGAGGTCCGCGTGACCGTCGTAGACGAACTATCCGACCCGGCGTACCACGACGCAGATGACCTCGTCATGACGGTGACTACTGTCGACCGCCCGGACGGGGCGATCTGCCACTAAGAGCCCGAGGTCCCACCCGCCGTGAAGGCCGTGATGGCCGAGGACCTGTTCGCGCCGCCGCCCGGCTGGTCCGCCCGGCAGGGCCGTTCGAAAGGCTTCTCCGTAAACTGACCGGATGGCCGTGCTGCGCTTCTTCGCCTCGGTCCGGGTCGCTGCCGGCACCGGGAAGGTCGACGTCCCCGGTTCCACCGTGGGCGAGGTCCTCGCCGCGGCCGACCAGAAGTTCGGCGAGGCGTTCGCCGGCGTGGCCGCCACCTGCCGGGTCTGGCTGAACGGCGAGGCCGCCACGGCCACCGATCCGGTGGGCGACGACGACGAGGTGGCCCTCCTGCCGCCGGTCTCGGGGGGCTGACCCGTGCGTCGGCTGGCCGTCCTCTCCCTGCACACCTCACCGCTGGTCCAGCCCGGATCGGGCGACGGCGGTGGCATGAACGTCTACGTCCGCGAGCTGGCTTCCGCGTTGTCCCAGGCCGGCGGCATGTCGACGGTGTTCACCCGCCGGACCGATGACCGGTCCCCGACGGTGGTCGAGGTCGAGCCGGGCTTCCGGGTGGTCCACGTCGAGGCCGGTGCCCACGACCTCCCCAAGGAGGATCTCCCGGCCGTCGTCGACGAGTTCACCGACGGGGTGGCGTCGTACCTACGGTCCCACCCCGACCACGACGGGGTGCTGGCCAACTACTGGCTGAGTGGCGTGTCCGGTCACCGGCTCAAGCACGAGTTGGGCCTGCCGCTGCTGACCATCTTCCACACGCTGGCCCGGGTGAAGGCCGAGACAGGTGACGTCGAGCCACGTCGGCGCATCGAGGCTGAGACCGCGGTGGTGGGTTGCTCGGACCTGATGCTGGCCAACAGTCCCGAGGAACGCCGACAGCTGGTCGACCTCTACGGGGCCGATCCCGGCCGCATCGAGGTCGTCCCGCCGGGGGTCGACCACGCCTTCTTCACGCCGGGCTCGCAGACCGTGGCCCGTCGGGCCGTCGGCCTGGTAGCCGGTCCGGTCCTGCTGTTCGCCGGTCGCATCCAGCCGCTGAAGGGCGTCGACGTGGCCGTTCGTGCCCTCGACGCGCTCGGTCGGTCCGACGCGCGACTCGTCGTGGTCGGCGGGGCCAGTGGTGCCGGCGGCGAGGCCGAGGAGTTGCACCTGCGCGACCTGGCCGACTCCTACGGCCTGGGCGACCGGGTCCGGTTCGTCGAGCCGCAGCCCCATCACAGCCTCGCCTACTGGTACCGGGCGGCCGACGTGGTCGTCATGCCCAGCCGGTCCGAGTCGTTCGGCCTGGTGGCCCTGGAGGCCGCGGCCTGTGGGGTTCCGGTGGTGGCCGCCGACGTGGGAGGGCTGCGGACGCTGGTCGACCACGGTCGTACCGGCTACCTGGTCGAGGGCCGTGACCCGGCCGACTACGCGTCCCGGATCGCGTCGATCCTGGACGACGAGGTACGGGCCGCCCACATGGCCTCGGCGGCCGCCGAGCAGTCGTGGTCCTACACCTGGTCGGCCACCGCGGCCCGTCTGCGTCGCATCTGCGACGACGTCTCGTCGCGCTCGCTCGTGGACTGCGCCTGACCGGTCGTCGGCACCGATCCCCTGACCGTGACCGACCAGCCGCTGGGACTCGACGACCTGGATGGCGTCGAGGCGGTGGTCGACGGTTGGCTGGCCACGACGCTGGCCGACAACCCGGTGCTGGCCGCCGTCGAGCGGGACCCGGATGCCGGCCCCTCCGAACGGCGGTGGTTCGTCCGCATCATCGGCGAGGAGAAGGACGCCTCGACCATCCGCCTGACACTGCGCCAGCGGATGCTCCACCACGAGACGTACCTGATGCCGGCGCCCGAGGAGAACCTCGCCGACTTCCACGCCCACCTGCTACGACGCAACCGCGGCCTGGTCGGGGCGGCGTTCTGCGTCGGCGAGGAGGACGCGGTGTTCCTGGTCGGGGCCGTACCGGCGTCGACCGTCGACGACGGCGAGTTGGACCGCATCCTCGGAACGGTGTGGGCCGCCGTGGAGCAGTGCTTCCGCCCGGCCCTCCGGATCGGCTTCGCCAGCCGGTTCGCCGGCTGAACGCCCGCACGGCGACATCATGGGACTTCTGTTGACTTTCAGTCCCTCTGAGCATACCGTGCCCTCCGGAGCCGGCGGCCGGTACGTCGGGGTTCGATCGGGGAAGTGAGTTCTCCGATGGCACGGCCGCCGGCTTCACCGCGTCCCGGGGGCGCCGGCCGGCCGTCGCGGCTGCTGGTCTTCTCGGTCACTGCGATGGCCCTGTTGAACAACTCGGTCCTCATGAGCTCCACGCCGGAGATCCTCGAGTCGTTCGGCGAACCGGTGTCCAGGGCCGGGCTGCTCATCGCGGCGGGAACCCTCACCGGCATCGTGGCTGCACCGGCCATCGGCTTCCTCGCCGACCGGCATGGCCGCAAGCGCATCCTCGTGCCCTGCCTCCTGGTGTTCGGCACCTTCGGGAGTCTGGGCGGTTTCAGCCCGTCGTTCGAGTGGTTGCTGACCGTCCGGATCATCCAGGGCCTCGGGTCGGCCGGCCTCATCAACCTGGTCGTCGTCCTCATCACCGACCACTGGTCCGGGCTGGACCGGGCCCGCCTGCTGGGCCAGAACTCGGCCGTCATCACCGGCTTCCTGGCCGTGTTCCCGTTCCTCGGTGGTGCCACCACCGACCTGTTCGGATGGCGGTGGAACTTCGCCTACTACGCCATGGCCCTGTTGGTCGGTGCCGTGGTGGCCCGGTCGCTCGACGACCCGTGGGTCGGCCGCCGGGTTTCGGTGGGACGCCAACTCCGCGAGGCGGTCACCGAACTGGCGATACCGGTCAACGCGGTGTGCGTGGCCCTCGGGTCGCTCACCTTCTTCGTGATGTTCGGGGTGTTCCTGACCCTCATCCCCATCCACCTCGACCAGGTGTTCGGCCTGGGCCCCACCGAGCGGGGCCTGGTGGCCGCCGTGCCGGCGGTGACGTCCACGGTCACCGCGCTGGTCGTGACCTGGTTCCGGGCCCGCTGGTCGGTCGGCTTCCTGGTGGCTACCGGCCTGGCCGTGTTCGGGGCCACCTTCGTGGCCATGGGGCTGGGTTCACTGTGGCTGCTGGTGGCGGCCGCCGGGGTCTACGGCCTGGCCGAGGGCCTGACCATCCCCACCCTCCAGGACCTGGTCGCCGAGCGGGCGCCCGAACACCTCCGCGGGGTCCTGATGGCCCTCTGGGTGGGTGGCCTCCGGGTCGGGCAGACCGCCGGGCCGCTCGTCGTCGGGCTGGCCATCGGGCTCTGGTCCACGACCAGCGTGCTGGTGATGGCCGGCGTGGCCGTGGGCTGCCTGGCCCTGGTGCTGGGTGCGTCGCGGATCCTGCCGTCGGGCCGTCCCGGGGCGATGGCCGGACCAGGGTCCCCGCCCGACCGGAACCGATAGGTTCGCGCCGTGGCCGACGGAACCTCGAACGTGCGCCTCCAGGTGATCGGAGGCGGGAAGATGGGCGAGGCCCTGCTGGGCGGCCTGGTGGCCGACGGCTGGGCGGCTGTCGATGAACTCCATGTCGTGGAACCCGACGGGGAGCGTCGCGCGGTGCTCGCCGAGGCCCTGCCCGGGATCTCGATCGGAGACTCGGCGGTGGCCGGGGTCGACACCCTGGTGGCCGTCAAGCCCCACGTGGTGGCCGACGTGTGTGCCGGGCTGGCCGAACTCGGGGTTCCCCGGGTGCTGTCCATTGCCGCCGGGGTGACCACGGCGGCCATGGAGGCGGCGCTGGGCGGTGGCGTGTCGGTGGTCCGGGTCATGCCCAACACCCCGTCGCTGGTCGGCCAGGGGGCTGCCGCGGTGGCCGGTGGTACCGAGGCGACCTCGGCTGACATCGACTGGGCCACCGGCATCCTGGGCGCCGTCGGCGAGGTGGTGGTGGTCGACGAATCCCTGATCGACGCGGTGACCGGGTTGTCGGGTTCGGGTCCGGCCTACGTGTTCCTGCTGGCCGAGGCGCTCATGGCGGCCGGTGAGGCCGAGGGCCTGCCCCGCGACGTGGCCGTCACCCTCACCGAACAGACCCTGCTGGGGGCGGCCACCCTGCTCCGGGAGTCGGACGACCCGCCGTCCACCCTGCGGGAGAACGTGACCTCGAAGGGCGGCACCACGGCCGCCGGACTGGCCGTGTTCGAGGCCGCCGGATTCCGCGGGCTGGTGGCCGAGGTGGTCGCCGCGGCGGCTTCCCGGTCGCGTGAACTGGGTACCTGACCGGACGGGAACCATGGGCCAGCGACACGACACCCTGTCCTTCCTGTCGGACTACGGCACCGATGACGAGTTCGTGGGCGTCGTCCACTCGGTGGTGGCGTCGATGGCCCCCCACGTACGGATCGTCGACGTGACCCACGGGATCGCCCCCCACGACGTTCGGGCCGGTGGCCTGGCCCTGGCCCGCAGCGCCCAGTACCTGTGCCCCGGCGTGGTGCTGGCCGTGGTCGACCCCGGTGTGGGCACGGACCGACGGGGGTTGGCCGTCGAGGTCGGGGGTGGCCAGTCGGTCCTCGTCGGACCGGACAACGGCCTGTTGGCCCCCGCGGTGGCCATGGTGGGTGGTGCAGACCGGGCCGTCTCCCTGACCGATCCGGCGTGGCACCTCCCGTCCCAGGGCACGACGTTCGACGGTCGGGACGTGTTCGCGCCGGTGGCCGCCCACCTGGCCTGCGGCGTGGACCTGGCCGAACTGGGCGAGTCGATCGACCCCAACGGCCTCCTGCCCGCCGTGGTCTCAGCCGCGGCCGTCCAGGCCGACGGGCTGCACGCCGAGGTCTGGTGGATCGACCGGTTCGGCAACGTCCAGATCAATGCCGGCCCCGAGGACCTCGACGGCCTGGCCGGCGACCCGTCGGTCGACCGCTTCCGGGTCCGGATCGCCGACCGGGTGCTGCCGGCCCGACGGGTCACTGCCTTCGATCAGGTCGAGCCGGGCGGCCTCGGCCTGCTGGTCGATTCGGCGGGGCTGGTGTCGCTGGTGATGTGTCGGGCCTCGGCGGCCGCCGACCTCGGGTTGGGTCCGTCCGATCCCGTGGTGGTCGAGGTGTCCGACGATTCGGCCGGGGGCGGGGCGACCACCGCGGTCAGCCTCGGTGCACGCCCAGCGTCGGGGCCGTCGACCGACCGGCCGCCGGAAGGGCCGGGAGGGGGAGCCTGATGCGCCTGGGAACGACCATCGTCACCGCGGTGCTGCTGGTGGCCATCCTCGGGGCCGCCGTGGTGCAGTTCGTCCTGCTGGTCGACTGACCCGGCCCGTCAGCAGGCCGGTCAGTCGGGCCGTCGCGCACCGGTGGCGGTCAACGCCCCGGCGAAGATGAGCGAGATGCCCACGAGCAGCGACACGGCGAAGCCCGTCATCTCGTCGAGCACCGAGTTCAACAGGCCTCCCCAACTGAGCACGAGCGCACCGGCCACGATCAGTCCGTTGCCGGTCGCTCCTCGTCGGGCCACCGGACCGCCGATGCGCCACAGGCGAACCATCGACCAGCCCGATCCGGCGATGACGACCAGAGCACCGACCGATGAAGCCACCGCGGCGGCCACCCGGGGGCCTGCCCCGAACACCTCCGAGCCCTGTGGGATCCCAGCGGTGGTGAGGCCGCCGGTGGTGGGGGCTGCCACCACCAGGCCGGCGGCGAACGTGCAGGCCAGCACGGTCACCACGGTGATCCGGTCCGCGGTACGGCGGGACGCCAGCAGGTACACCGTGCCCAGGGCCAGGATCGGCACGTTCAGCACCGCCCCGAAGGCGTAGAAGGCGCGGAACGACCCCGTCGACCAACCGGCCGACGCCCCCCACCAGAGGGCACCGGCACCCGCCGTGAACAGGCCGAGGGAGGTCGCCCAGGCCAGGTCCTGGGGGCGTCGTCGGTCGATCCAGCGTTCCAGCACCGTGGCTGCAAAGGCCAACGAGACCAGCATGGCCGCCGCGGCGACCGGGGACTGCGTGCTCACGGGCGCCAACGGTATTGGGTCGTCGTCCGCCCCCGGTCTCCGACACGGTCCACTTCCGGACGGACCGGACCGGATGTCATGTGAAGTCATGCACAAGGGCGTAGTTTTGGGGCGTGAGCAGTATCCGGAGCGACCGCTCCAGCGCCGACGACCTGGTGGAGGACATCCCCGAGGCGACGGTTGCCCGCCTGCCCGTCTACCTCCGGGGCCTGGTCGAGTTGGCCGATACCGGTGTGGCCACCGTGTCGTCGGTCGAGTTGGCCGAGCTGGCCGGCGTCAACGCCGCCAACGTCCGCAAGGACCTCTCCTACCTGCATGCCCACGGCACCCGGGGCGTCGGCTACCAGGTCGACCACCTGATCGGGGAGATCAGCCTCGTGCTGGGCGATGGCCTGCCCAGCCCGGTGGTCATCGTCGGCATCGGCAACCTCGGTCGGGCCCTCAGCCGGTACGACGGCTTCGTGGCCGGCGGGTTCCCGGTGGCCGGGCTGGTCGACGCCGACCCGGCCGTGGTGGGCAGGCGCATCGGTGGTCGGATCGTGCGTCCGGTCGGCGACCTCCCAGCGGTGGTGGCCGAGTCGGGCTGCACGGTGGGCATCATCGCCACACCCGCATCGGCCGCCCAACAGGCCGCCGACCATCTGGTGGCCGCCGGCATCTCGTCGATCCTCAACTTCGCCCCGTCGGTCGTCCAGGTGCCCGGACACGTCGACCTCCGGCAGGTCGACCTGGCCACCGAACTGCAGATCCTCGGCTACCACCAGCACCGTCGGGTGGCCGGTGGCGGGCCGGGCCGGGTCGCCGGGTGACCCGCTCCGGGCTGCATCGCGCCGGGGGTTGGAAGGCACCCCCGCCATCGGGAATGCTGGTGCACCCGACGACGCCTCCGGGCGTCGACGGCCCGCCCAGCAACCTGTCCACAGACCACCCGCCCAGCAACCGGTACCGCGACCAGCGACTGGTACCGGAGAACCAGGAGTAGCGGCCCTTGTCGGTCGTCGCCGTCGGCCTGAACCACCGGACCGTTCCCCTCGACCTGCTCGAGCGGATGACGGTGCCCGCCTCCCGCCTGCCCAAGGCGTTGGCCGACCTGACCTCCCGGGAGCACGTCACCGAGGCCGTGGTGCTCTCGACCTGCAACCGCATCGAGGTCTATGCGTTCGCCGAACGGTTCCATGGCGCCTATCAGGACATCCGCAACTTCTTCGCCGAGGCCTCCCACGTGGCCCCCGAGGAGTTCTCCGACCACCTGGTCGGCCTGTTCGACGGTGATGCCGCACGACACCTCTTCTCGGTGGCCTCGGGGCTCGACTCGGCGGTGCTGGGCGAGCACGAGATCCTCGGCCAGGTCCGGACGGCATGGGAGACGGCGGCCACCGAGGGCGCCGTCGGTCCGGTGCTCAACCCCCTGTTCCGCCACGCCCTCGAGGTGGGCAAGCGGGTGCGGACCGAGACGGCCATCTCCCGCAACATCACCTCGGTGTCGCAGGCCGCGGTGGCCATGGCCACCGAGCGACTGGGAACCCTGGAGGGCCGGCAGGTCATGGTGGTCGGCGCCGGTGAGATGGGCGAGGGCCTGGCCCGTGCCCTGCACGGCGGCGGCGTGGCCTCGATCCAGGTGGCCAACCGCACCTGGGAGCGGGCCGTGGACGTGGCCGAGCGCCTCGCCGGTACCCCGGTCCGGCTCGACGACCTGCCCCGCCTCCTTCCGGAGGTCGACGTACTGCTGACCTCCACCGGCGCGTCGTCGGTCATCCTCGAACACGGCGACCTGGCCTCGGTGGTCGGTGGACGCCAGGGGCGCGAGTTGCTGGTCGTCGACATCGCGGTACCCCGCGACGTTGACCCGGCCGCCGCCGAGATCGACGGCCTGACCCTGCTGGACATGGACGACCTGCGGGACTTCGCCGACGCGGGGATCCGGGAGCGCCGCCGCGAGGTCGCTGCCGTGCAGGCCATCGTGGACGCCGAACTGGATCGCTACGTCGACGAGTCGACGGCCCGGTTGGTGGCCCCGCTGGTGGCCAGCCTCCGGGGGCGGGGCGCCGACGTCCGGCAGGGGGAGTTGGAGCGCCTGGCATCCCGACTGGGCGATCTGGACGACCGCCAACGGGAGGCCGTCGAGGCCCTGGCTGCCGGCATCGTCGGTAAGCTCCTGCACGAGCCGACCGTCCGCATGAAGGACGCGGCGGGAACCGCCCGCGGCGAGCGCCTGGCCGAGGCCCTGCGCGACCTCTTCGACCTGTAGCCGGCGGCATGCACATCCGTGCGGCGACCCGGGGCAGTGACCTGGCGCGCTGGCAGGCCGACCGTGTCGCCTCCTTCATCACCGCCGCCCGACCGGGCACCACCGTGGAGATCGTGGTCGTCGAGACGACCGGCGACCTGGACCGCACCACCCCGCTGGAGCAGATGGGTGGCCAGGGGGTGTTCGTCAAGGAGGT